>NZ_JACASN010000050.1:0-9315 GCF_013390985.1 Acinetobacter sp. Swhac1
AAAATCATTTGAATGATTTCTTCTTGGTCTACGTGCCATAAAATACTCCATATATTGATGTTTATAACATCATTTGAGGAGCAGAATATCACTTATAGGAGTTGTTCAAATTTACGGATCCATCTCTGTAGACCAAGCTGACGGCAAAGCTGTTCAATACGCTCATACTGTAAATTCATTAAGAAACCTCCAGTAATTCATCATAGATTGATAAGGGGTGTTGAACACTCTCATGAGGTATGAGTGATGATGGGCTAACATCATCAATTACAGATTTTTTAGAACCATCATTAAATAAAGGTAATGAAGAAAAATATTGTTGTTCTTCAAGCAAACGAGTACTTGGTTTTTCTTTAGTTGTTGCATGAATGCGTTGATTTGCTGTTTCACTAAGCCATCGACCAATATAGGCATTTGCCATATCAACATCTAAGCTAAGGTCAACCACCTTTAAACTTGCTTTTAATGGCACGATAAAACTTGATTTCAAATAACTATTAAAGCGTTCTACTTTACCTTTTGTTTGCGCACGATATGGCTTACAAACACGTGGTCGGAAGTTATATTTCTTAGCACAATCAAGTAATTTAGCATTCCAGCGATGTTGACCATCTTGATAAGCATCACGTTCAATGATAATGGCCTTAGCATTATCAAATAATACATCTTTAGGAACACCACCAAAGAACTGAAAAGCACTTTCTAAGCCATCAATCCATGCATCAGAACGTTCATGATCATAAAACTTAACAAAGGTTGCTCTAGAGTATCCCAAAGTTGCAACAAATGCTTTTAATGTGGTGTGATGACGTCGAATTGTTGTGAAATCAACCTGCATTTGTTGACCTGGTTGAGTCTCAAATCGCTTAATCGGCTCTGGTTGTTTAGTTGGCTTTAATGTATTGAGATAATTTTGTAGTGTTCTAATTTTCCCCGTGTAGCCTTTTTGCAAGATTTCTTGATACAACACTGCAGCCGGTATCCATTCTGGATCGGCGGCATTTACACGTTTGATTAAATACGGTTTATAAGGCTCAAGAATACTCACTTTAGATTGTGTTCGTTGATATTTAGGTGTTACTTGAGATCGTAAATATTTACGCACAGTATTTCTAGAAATACCGAGTTCGCGGCTAATTGCCTTAATAGATTGACCTTGTTGATGAAGTATTTGGATTGTCACTGCTTGCTCCAAAGTTAACATGTTGAGCAGTCCAAAAAGACCACTATATTAACCAAGGGGGTCAATTTTCAAATGCTGTTGGGGGGTCATTTTTACATTGCCGCTAACACTCGAGCACGCCGCAGCGCAGGTAGGTCTCGAACTCCTCGCGCACATACTCGGGCAGCGGGCGGTCTTCGGCCTCAAGACGCGCGATGAAGTCCGGGTAGTGCGCCTGCACTAGCGCGTACAGCAGCGTGCGCTCGGGCAGGTGGCGCGCGTAACGCGCAGCGGCGTGGGCGGCCGGCAGTGGCGCGCACACCTCGGCCTGCCGCCGGGGTGCGGTCAGGCGCGGCACGCAGCGCTCCGTTGCAGGGACGGCTGCTCAGGGTTGCGCCCGCGAGCACGCGTTCATATCGGCGTTTTCTGATCTTCGCGTCAGACATTGCCGCGGGGCGGGTAGGAAGTCTCCCGCCTCGGACGCCAGAACGCACAAAGCCCGGCACGAGGCCGGGCTTTGTGGTCTTGCTTGATGGATCGCGGGGCTTAGAAATCCATGCCGCCCATGCCGCCCATGCCGCCGCCGGCCGGCATCGCCGGCTCGTCCTTCTTCGGGGCCTCGGCCACCATCGCTTCGGTGGTGATCATCAGGCCCGCGATCGACGCGGCGTTCTGCAGCGCGGTGCGGGTGACCTTGGTCGGGTCCAGGATGCCGAACTCGATCATGTCGCCGAACTCGCCGTTGGCGGCGTTGTAGCCGAACGCACCCGAACCTTCGACCACGCGGTTGAGGATGACCGACGGCTCATCGCCGGCATTGGTCACGATCTCGCGCAGCGGGGCTTCCATCGCGCGCAGGGCGATCTGGATGCCGTGGTTCTGGTCTTCGTTCACGCCCTTGATGCCGGCGATCGCCGCCTTGGCACGGATCAGGGCGACGCCGCCGCCCGGGACGATGCCTTCCTCGACGGCCGCACGGGTCGCGTGCAGGGCGTCTTCGACGCGCGCCTTCTTTTCCTTCATCTCGACTTCGGTGGCGGCACCGACCTTGATCACCGCAACGCCGCCGGCCAGCTTGGCCACGCGCTCCTGCAGCTTCTCGCGGTCGTAGTCGGAGGAGGTCTCCTCGATCTGCGCCTTGATCTGCTTGATGCGCGCCTCGATGCCCGCGCCTTCGCCGGCGCCATCGATGATGGTGGTGTTTTCCTTCGACACCTGGATCTTCTTGGCGCGGCCGAGGTCCTTGATGGTGGCCTTCTCCAGCGACAGGCCGACTTCCTCGGAAATCACCACGCCGCCGGTCAGGATCGCCATGTCTTCCAGCATCGCCTTGCGACGGTCGCCGAAGCCCGGGGCCTTCACCGCGCAGACCTTGACGATGCCGCGGATGGTGTTGACCACCAGGGTCGCCAGCGCTTCGCCTTCGACTTCCTCCGCCACGATCAGCAGCGGCTTGCCGGCCTTGGCCACGCCCTCGAGGACGGGCAGCAGGTCGCGCACGTTGGAGATCTTCTTGTCGTACAGCAGGATGAAGGGATCATCCAGGTCGGCCGACATCGACTGCTGGTTGTTGACGAAGTACGGGCTCAGGTAGCCGCGGTCGAACTGCATGCCCTCGACCACGTCGAGTTCGTTGTCCAGGCCGCTGCCTTCCTCGACCGTGATCACGCCTTCCTTGCCGACCTTGTCCATCGCCTGCGCGATCAGGTCGCCGATGTTGGCATCCGAGTTCGCGGAGATCGCGCCGACCTGGGCGATTTCCTTGCTGGTCGACGACGGCTTGGACAGCGACTTCAGTTCGCCGACCGCGGCCTTCACCGCCTGGTCGATGCCGCGCTTCAGGTCCATCGGGTTCATGCCGGCGGCGACCGCCTTCATGCCCTCGCGGATGAACGCCTGCGCCAGCACGGTGGCGGTGGTGGTGCCGTCGCCGGCGTTGTCGGAGGTCTTGGAAGCGACTTCCTTCACCATCTGCGCGCCCATGTTCTCGAACGCGTCAGCCAGTTCGATTTCCTTGGCGACGGAGACGCCGTCCTTGGTGATGGTCGGCGCGCCGTAGCTCTTCTGCAGCACGACGTTGCGGCCCTTCGGGCCGAGGGTCGCCTTCACGGCGTTGGCGAGCACGTTGACGCCGCGCACCATCTTGGAGCGCGCGTCTTCGCCGAAACGAATGTCCTTGGCAGCCATTGCGAATTACCTCGAAAAATTATTCGGATGAGAAATGTGTGGGAGCGACGCGCGATCAGCCGAGGATCGCGAACAGGTCGTCTTCCTTCACCACCAGCAGCTCGACGCCGTCCAGCTTCACTTCGGTGCCGCTGTACTTGCCGAACAGCACCTTGTCGCCGACCTTGACCTGCGGCGCGCGGACCTGGCCGTTGTCCAGCACCTTGCCGGTGCCGACGGCGACGACTTCGCCCTTGATCGGCTTCTCGGTGGCCGAATCCGGGATCACGATCCCGCCGGCGGACAGCTTCTCTTCTTCCATGCGCTTGATGACCACGCGGTCGTGCAGCGGCTTGATATTGGACATGGCAACCTCGGTAAATGGTTGATTGACGTGGAAAAACCCGGCGATTTTAGCAGTCGCGCGAAGCGAGTGCCAAACCGCGGACAACAGAACCGGGCGAACCCGGCATGCCACCGAGATGGGGCGGGCCCGCCGACTTTCAAGGGCCGCACGCGGATGTCCGCCAGGCCCGCCGGATCGGGGCAGCCGCTACCCTATGCCGGTGAGCGCCCTGATCTGCTTCTGCACCTGTCCCGACGCCGACAGCGCCGAGCGCATCGCCACCGCGCTGGTGGCCGAGCGCCTGGCCGCCTGCGTCAACCTCCTGCCCGGCCTGCGTTCGGTCTATCGCTGGCAACGCAAGGTCGAGGCCGCGGCCGAGGTCCTGCTGCTGGTCAAGACCAGTGCCGAGGCCTACCCCGCCCTGCAGGAACGCCTGCGCCAACTGCATCCCTACGAACTCCCGGAGCTGCTCGCGGTCGAAGCCGCGTCCGGCCTGCCCGAATACCTGCAATGGCTGGCCGCCGAGAGCCGACCGGTAAACTGAGCCAATGACCGCATCCACGATCCGCCTGCGCCGCTGGCTGGCCGGGCTCGCCCTGCTGCTTGCGCTGCCCGCGACCTCGGCCGTCGCCCAGGACTTCGAACTGCCGCCGGTCGACGAGGTCTTCGTCCTGTCCGCGCAGGCCACCGCGCCGGACCGCATCGAGGTGCGCTGGCGGATCGCCGACGGCTATTACCTGTACCGGCACCGCACCTCGGTCAAGGCCGATGCCGCCTTCACCGGCGCGACCATGGCGCTGCCGAAGGGCAAGGCCTACCGCGACGAATTCTTCGGCGACGTCGAAACCTACCGCAAGGAATTGCTCGGCACCCTCACCGGCACGCCCGCGGCCGGCGCGAGCGCGACCACCCTGACCGTGAAGTACCAGGGCTGCGCCGATGCCGGCGTGTGCTACCCGCCGCAGACCCGCACCCTGAAGGTCGCGTTGCCGGGCGAAGCGGGCGCTGGCGGCTTCGGCTGTAAGGCGCGCGGGCTGCATGATTATGTCGTCAAGAACGGCTCTGCCGATCATCCCAACGCCGAGGTGAAATTCGCACTGGGTGATGTGGTCAACACCATGATCGGCTGCACTAATGGTGAAACGATCATGCTGTGCCACGACACCTCGCTGCCGCGCCCCTATTCTCTCGGCTTTCGGGTGCAAGGCACCGAGGGGCTGTGGATGGACGTCAACAAGTCGATCTATCTGGAGGGCAAGAGCCCACAGCCGCACCGCTGGGAGCCTGCCGAGGGCTGGTTTGCGAAATACGATCACCCGCTATGGAAACGCTACGCCGATCTGGCGGCAGGGGCCGGGCATGGCGGGATGGACTGGTTCGTGATCCACGCTTTTGTCGAGGCGCTGAAGGCCAAGGCCCCGATGCCAATCGACATTTACGACGCGCTGGCCTGGAGCGCGATCACGCCTCTGTCGGAACAATCGATTGCTGAGGGCAATCGCACGTTAGATTTTCCCGACTTCACCCGAGGGCAGTGGCGCACCCGCAAGCCGATCTTTGCGCTGAACGACGCCTATTGATCGACGCGATTTAGGCCAAGCGCACCGCAAAGGCGAAATTGGTAATCTTGTCGGTATCCTTGACGCCCGGCGCGCTTTCGACGCCGCTGGAGGTATCGACCAGCGGCGCTCCGGTGCGCGCAATCGCCTCGGCAACATTCGTCGGATTTAGCCCGCCTGCCAGCCCCCACGGCAAGGCACCGCGATATCCGGCCAGCAGCGACCAGTCGAACGCCAACCCCATGCCGCCGGGCAGCGCGCCTTTGGGGGTCTTGGCGTCGAACAAGATCAAGTCCGCCGCCCCGGCATAGGCTGCGGCGCGTGCGACATCGCTGGCGCTGGCGACGGGCAGCGCCTTCCACACCGGCTTGCCAAACCGCGCGCGCAACTGGGCCACGCGTTCGGGCGATTCCGAACCGTGCAGCTGCAGCGCGTTCAGCTTGGCTGCCACCAGTGCGTCGGCGATGACAGCATCATCCGCATCGACGAACAAACCGACCATGGCGATCTGGCCAGCTGCGCGCGATGTCAAAGCGCCCGCGACATTCGACGTAACCGCACGGGGCGACGCTGGATAGAACACCAACCCGGCATAGTCCGCCCGCGCCGCGATGGTCGCATCGAGCGCCTCGGGTGTGCTGATCCCGCAAATCTTGATTTTCGCGGGCATGCGGTCAGTCGGGGTTCTGGATCAGCCGCACCAGCGTGCAGTCGGGATCGATCAGGTAGCCGATCCTCAGGCCGCTCGCCTCCAGTTGCGGAGCTTTGAAGCGCGGCCAGCCGGTGCTTTTTTCCTCGGCTCCCGCCGCGTTCACCAATGCCACCATGGCATCGAGATCATCCAACCGCAGGCAACAGCCGAACGAGCTCGTAGCTGGGTCGAGGTCAGGATAGGGGAAGAATTCGAGCTGCAAACCGCCGCGCTGCAGGATCATCCAGCCGCGATCCTTCCAACTCGTCGCAAAGCCCAGCTTCGCATAAAACGCCTCTGTCACATCGAAATCGCGCGATGGCAGATTGGGGGTGACGTGGTCAGCCATGGCTCAGCGCAGCTTGTCGGCCATGCGGGCCGTATGAGTGATTGCGGCGCGGCTATCGGGGGCGGAATGGCTCATCACGATCATGCTGGCCTTGGGGAACGCCGCACCAAACGCGCGCGCTGACGCGGCGTAGTGCTCAGTGTCGGCATCACCGAGATTGCCGAGCGACTTGGCCTTGCTGTCCTTGATCAGGCAGCCACCAAAAGCGATGTCGGTGCCGTCGATCCCAACGGTGATATTGTCACTGGTGTGGCCGGGGCCGGGGTAAAATACCTTGAGCGGGCCAAAGTTGGGCGCGGTTGCTGGTTCGACCCAGCCATTGGCGGCGAAAGTCAGGCTGTGTTGCGCCGCAACCATCCCCTCTTGCGGGGCAAGCTGGTTCGACAACGCATTGGCATAAGTCGCAATCCCCGCCGCATGCAGCGCGTCCATACCGCCCATCTTGTCCTGATGCGCGTGAGTCACCACCGCCAGCGCGACCGGCAGGTTGATCTCCTGCTTGATCCAGTTGAGGATCTGGGCGGTCTGGTCATCGGTCCAGGCGGTATCGACCACCAGCACGCGGCCGCCATCCCTGACGATCAAACCGTTGGAAGCGACTGCCCCGAAACCCGGCATGTCGAGATAGGAAGTGTGCTGCCAGACATTCGGTGCGAGCTGGCGGAAAACCAGATCGCCAAACCGTTGGTCGCCAGTTTCCATTTGCTGGCCAATCGTCGGGCGGATTTCACCGGGCATGCACCCGCTCAGCATCAATGCAGCGGCTAATGCGGTGCTCAGCTTCGCGACCGGGTGCATAATATTGGGCAATTCCATCAAGTTTTCCTTTTATTCAGCATTAAAAACCCCGCAAATGCGAGGCCTAGTAAATAGATGATCTTAATTTGGTTCACTGTAGCAAAAATATGGGGCGAATTCAAACATGAGGTGCGACAGTTTCAAAAGCCATATGATAATCAACAAGCTGAGCAAATTTCTCTAATGGTGTAAGCCAATCTAACGCCTTTCTAGGACGAGTATTCAGTGACATGGCAACTTGATTTAAATAATGCTGATCTGCCTGATTTAAATCAATCCCTTTAGGTAAATATTGCCTAATTAAACCATTCATATTTTCGCATGTGCCTTTTTGCCAGGGTGAATGTGGGTCACAGAAATATACATCTATGCCTAAATCTTCTTCGAGTATTTTATGTTCTGACATCTCACGTCCACGGTCATAGGTCAACGTTTTACGCAGTTCTGCAGGTAAATATTTCAGAGCTTCAGTTAAAGCCTTGCGCACTGATTCTGCCTTTGCATCAGGTAATGTTGCCAAGATACAGAGCCGTGTATTTCGTTCAATAAGTGTTGCTATCGAACTTTTATTGTCTTTACCTTTAATTAAATCAGCTTCCCAATGACCCGGTATTTTTCTTTCTTGAACTTCGGCTGGGCGCTCATGAATAGTTTTAATATCCTGTAATATAGAATCTTTTTTAGGTTCACCGTTAGCTTTTCGCTTTTTATTTTCATGACGTAGACAGGATAATAAGTCTTTTTTCAACTCACCCTTTGGTAATGCTCGTATCGTTGAATAAATCGTTGTATGGCTTACATTCATTGTTTGATCCAAATCAGGAAATGTCTTTAAACGCTTTGCTATTTGCTGAGGAGACCATAAACAACGGATCGCTTCAACAATAAATTTCCAGAGGATTGAATCGATTTTGAGTTTTCTGTGACCACGTCTACGTCTAGCGAAGGTGTTATCAGAAGCATATCGAGCTTGATAAACGTCATTGATGCTATTTCTTTTAAGCTCACGATAGATCGTACTAGGATGTCTTTTAATGAGTTCAGCAAATTTTCTGGCTGAAAAGCCTTCTTTTCTTGACTCAAGCATTAATGCAGTACGATCTTCAAAGTTAAGATGATGGTATGACAATTTTATATACTCCATAAACCCTTTAAATTAATTAGGTGGTTTATGTCGCACTTCAAGTTTTACTCTGCCAACTTTAAATCAGTGGCTCCACTAACACTCTTCACTTATTTATTTAAAATTTAGCGACGTTAAAAGACAATTAAGTATTTTTAGATAATGCTTAGAATCAATTCAATTCATCAAGTTTTAAAAAATAATTCCTTTTGTCAGGTCTATCATTTTTTAAATGCTTTAAAAATATTTTAGCAGTTTCCTCCGAGGCATCCTCTCTTAGGCAACGTTCAACAAAGGATATATCTACAAATTCATCAGCTAACCCAGCACGGCCAAGATCTAAAAAGTAAATTTCATTGAATTTATCTATAAAAATATTACTATCCGTGATATCGCCATGAGAAAAAACCAATCTTTCTTCAACACGAGTCTCAGTTAACTCATTCCATAGACTTAGGTAAGTTCTATGGTCTCCCCATAATTCAGCGTCAAAATCATCTTGATCTATATCGTCAAGGAGTTGGTTATCAATAAAAAATTTTGACTCTTTTAACCGATGATCAATGTTTGAAATAAATGGACAATCAATAATAGCAACTGAATTTAACAGATTGAGTGCCTCCTTATAGATAGCAAGCAATTCTTGGTCTGTTAAAAAAAGCGCTGAAATTGGTTTTGCATTGATCGCTTTAGTGATCATTAATTCAAACTGCTCATCCTGAAAAGTCATGATGAGTTCAGGCACCTTTAATTTCTCAGAGAGCCAACTCAACATTTTCGCTTCGCGAGAGACACTGTATGTGGTCTCTGTATATAAAGTGCTAGATCGCTTAAGAAAAAAAGTTTCATTATTTCGATTAAAAGAATAAACATCCGATGGCGACTGACCAATTTTATTTGGCTCTAAAACGCTGTTTCCAATAAATTGTTGAATAATATTGGGCAATTCCATCAAGTTTTCCTTTTATTCAGCATTAAAAACCCCGCAAATGCGAGAGAGGTGGTCCCACTTGTTTGAACAACTAAAAGCGTATTTATAAGTGATATTCCGCTCTAGTTAAGCCACCTTGTTTTGTTGGGGTAGCTGATCATAGTAAAACTCATTTGGTGTCATTTTGTCT
>NZ_JACASN010000051.1:0-8102 GCF_013390985.1 Acinetobacter sp. Swhac1
GGAAGTACAAAGGTCGGGTGCATAAACTAAAGCCTGACCAAGCTGAAGCTTTACGACAAGCATGGAAGGAGGGGAAGTATCCATCGAAAATGGCATTAGGGAAAGCTTTTGGGATTAGTCGTCAGGCGGTATACCGATATTTACAAGTTAGTGAATAGCTTATTGGGATTAGCAAATCTTTTATGACTTTTACATATATTCTTATTAAAGGAAAACTATTTTTAATCTTTTAAAATAGTTATAAGATAAACAAAATTTGTTGATTTTATAACATGAAAATATCATTACTGATCTCATCACTTCCCAGTCAAAGCACAACCGCAAGAATGCGAATTTGGCGTTCATTAAAGTCAAATGGTGCAGCAACTTTAAGAGATGGTGTTTACCTCTTACCCGAAGCACATTCTGAAAAATTTGAGTCTGTTGTTCATGATCATCTTAATGAACATGGGCATGCCTATATCTTTCAGACTGAACCTCCTGCACATTTAGACCTTGCTCAACTTTTCGACAGAACTGGAGAATATGAAGAACTGAGAACTGAAATTTCACAAATACAAAATACGCTTGAGGAAAATAAGAAAAAAGAACATCTCAAACAGATTCGAAAATTAAGAAAAAACCTCAATTCACTGATAGAAATAGATTTTTTCCCAAATACTCATCAAAGCAAAACACTGAATGAACTCACCCGATTAGAACAAGTTATTGCCCGGTTAGGTGAATACGATGAACCCAATAATTTTGAACAGCAATTAAAAGTCCTATGCAAGCAAGATTTTCAAAATAAAATCTGGGCAACCAGAAAGCGTCCTTGGGTTGACCGTTTGGCATCGGCATGGATCATTCAGAAATTTGTAGACCCTCAGGCAAAATTTATTTGGTTAGAGCATCCCAATGATTGCCCCAAAGATACCTTAGGTTTTGATTTTGATGATGCCCAATTTACCCATATCAATCATCTAGTCACTTTTAAAGTGTTAATGCATAGCTTTGAATTACAAAACCCTGCTTTAAATAAAATCGCTGAAATTGTTCATTTTTTAGATGTTGGGGGAAATGAGCCTGCCGAAGCCTTAGGCATTGAAAAAATCTTGCAAGGCTTAAGAAGCACGATCACAGATGATGATCAATTACTCCATCTTTCAAACCATATTTTTGATGGCTTATATGCAGACTTTCAAAGGAATTTAACATGAATAATAAGCCATCTTTAATAGATGAAACAGAAATTGAATCTATCAGCTTTTGGCAAGCATTCAAATTTTGGTTAAAACTGGGATTCATTAGCTTTGGTGGTCCTGCCGGGCAAATCGCTGTTATGCACCAAGAGTTAGTTGAAGAAAAAAAATGGATTTCAGAACAGCGTTTTATGCACGCATTGAATTATTGCATGCTCTTACCCGGCCCCGAAGCTCAACAACTTGCAACTTATATTGGCTGGTTAATGCATAAAACCAAAGGTGGCATCGTTGCAGGGGTTTTATTTATTCTACCTTCTCTTTTTATCCTCATTGGGCTGTCTTGGGTCTATGTGAAATATGGCAACGTCCCGATCATTGCCGGTTTGTTTTATGGCATTAAGCCCGCAGTTGCCGCAATTGTATTTCATGCCACGTATCGTATTGGCAGTCGTTCATTAAAGAATAAATTTCTATGGGCGATTGCAGTTATCGCTTTTCTTGCAATATTTATTTTTAATATTCCTTTCCCTTTAATCGTTTTATGTGCAGCGATATCGGGTTATTTGGTCGGTAAAAAGTATCCTGATTTATTTAAGCTAAATGCACATCAGTCCAGTCAAAAATCCTATGGACGTGCAATTATTGATGATGATACCCCTACACCTGAACATGCTGTTTTTAAATGGTCTCATCTGATCAAAATAACTGTAATTTCAGCACTTTTATGGGCAATTCCACTCATCTCTTTAACAGCAGTTTTGGGATGGAGTCATTCTTATACTCAACTGGCTTGGTTCTTTACTAAAGCTGCACTTCTGACATTTGGTGGTGCTTATGCTGTTCTGCCTTACGTTTATCAAGGCGCTGTCGGTTTTTATCACTGGCTCACCCCAACTCAAATGATCGATGGTTTAGCCCTAGGTGAAAGTACTCCCGGCCCATTGATCATGGTGGTGGCTTTTGTCGGCTTCTTAGCAGCTTATAACCATTCGCTGTTGGGTGCTGAATATCAATTTATTGCAGGTGCATTAGGTGCAATCATCGTCACGTGGTTTACTTTTATTTTCTCATTTTTCTTTATCTTAGCCGGAGCACCTGTTATAGAGTCCACACACAATCAAATTAAATTTACTGCCCCTTTAACCGCCATTACCGCTGCCGTGGTGGGCGTAATTTTAAATTTGGCACTCTTTTTATGTTACCACGTGCTTTGGCCACAGGGTTTTGAAGGGAATTTTGATTATATCTCTGCCATTATTGCAATTTTAGCTGTAGTCGCATTATTTAAATTTAATCAAAGTGTGCTCAGAGTCATCATCGGTTCTGCTTTAGTGGGTTTAACGATTAAAATTTTACTATAAAGAATGAACACTAGAGGTATGGATAAAAAATCTATGCTTCTTTTGCCACGATTCAAGGTATCTTCTTTCATATAAAAAATTAAAGAATATTCCACTAAATCACTCACCATTTAACATAATTAATGTTATACGCAATCAACACAACACAACACTTGTATATTAATATAAAAATCATCTACTTAAAAATTATCACAATTCCCTAAAACTCGTAAAAATCCGACTTTGAAACAAGTCGGCTTTTCGACATCGTCGAGCAAATTATTTATAGCATATTAATTTTCAAGGTTTCTTATTCTGAAATTATTCCTAGGTTGCAATCGCAAATAGAATAACCGCATTGAATTATGCGGTTATAATTTCAAGGTATTAATTATAAAATTTTATTAACTATTTTCCTGTTCATATTCTTGAATTGCTTCTTTCGCAATACGGAAACTATCGACAGCCGCAGGAACCCCACAGTAAATCGCGACCTGCAACAGCACTTCACGGATTTTGTCTTTAGGTACACCATTGCGCAAAGCCCCTTTGACATGCAGCTTTAATTCATGCGGGCGATTGAGCGCAGAAATCATGGCGAGGTTAATCAGACTGCGCTCTGGCTTGCTAAGTTCCTCACGCCCCCAGACCGCTCCCCAACAATACTCAGTCACCAGTTCCTGTAGAGGTAAATTAAAGTCATCGGCCTTGCTGATCGAGTTATTGACATAGTCTTCACCCAGTACCTGTTTGCGAATCGCCAGGCCTTTTTCAAACTTCTCGTTACTCATCCGGTTAATCCTCCAAATAAGGTGTATTTGATTTCGAGATAATCTTCAATGCCGTATTTTGAACCTTCACGGCCCAAGCCTGACTGTTTAATTCCACCGAAAGGCGCAACTTCATTTGAAATGAGACCCTTATTGATCCCCACCATCCCGTATTCCAGTTGTTCACTCATGCGCCAGGCACGTCCCAGATCTCGAGTATAACAATAGGCAGCCAAACCGAATTCTGTGGCATTAGCCATTTCCACTGCTTGCTGTTCATTCTCGAATTTAAAAATAGCCGCCAGTGGACCAAAGGTTTCTTGAGTGGCAACATCCATCTCCGCGGTTACATCGGCGATGATGGTCGGCTCATAAAACAAATCGCCCGCGCCATGTCTCTTTCCGCCGGCAATGAGGCGTGCATTCTTCTCTAATGCATCCGCAACGTGAGCTTCGACCTTTTTAACCGCATTGATATTGATTAAAGGGCCAATATCATTGCCTGCCTGCAGGCCACTCCCAACCACAAATGTCTGAACTTTTTCATTTAATGCTGCAATAAACTGTTCATAAATTCCAGCCTGAACCAGAAAACGGTTGACACAGACACAGGTTTGTCCTGCATTACGATATTTCGCAATCAACGCCCCTTCTATGGCTGCTTCTAGGTCTGCATCATCAAATACGATGAAGGGTGCATTACCGCCTAATTCCAGGGACACTTTTTTCAATGTTTGTGCTGAACGCTGATATAACAGCTTGCCTACCTGCGTCGAACCCGTAAAAGTAAATTTACGCACATCATCACTTTCAAAAATCGCATCTCCAATGGTGACAGCATCACCGGTAATGACACTGAAGATTTCGGCAGGTACGCCCGCTTGCAAGGCCAAATCAACCAAAGCCAAGGCAGTATACGGAGTTTCTGGTGCCGGCTTAACAATACAGGGACAACCTGCAGCCAAGGCAGGCGCGACTTTACGGGTAATCATGGCCGCGGGAAAATTCCAGGGCGTAATTGCCGCAACCACACCAATAGGCTGCTTATTGACCACGATACGGGCATCCGGATACGGGCTGGGAATAATATCGCCATACACGCGTTTGGCTTCTTCGGCAAACCATTCCACAAAGCTGGCCGCATAGAGAATTTCCCCCCGAGCTTCAGCTAAAGGCTTGCCCTGCTCACTGGTTAGAATAAAAGCCAGCTCGTCTGCATGTGCAACCATCAGCTCAAACCATTTTTTTAAAATGGTGGAGCGATCCTTGGCGGTTTTATTTTTCCATACCGCCCAATGGCTCACGGCAGCCTGAATCGCCCGGTCTGCCTCGGCTTTCCCCATATTAGGCACGGTACCTATAATTTCTTGTGTGGCAGGATTATAAATATTAGAAGTGTTCTGGTTATCTGCATTACACCACTGCCCAGCAACAAAAGCCTGTTGGTGAAATAAAGCCATTTGATCGAGTTGCATACCGATTATCCTTTTATAGTGTACCAAGAGTCATCGCACGAATGTCATGTGATCAACTCACAGCTATGATTTATCAAATTTGTATTATGGAATACCAAAAAATCTTGAAAAATTTTTTGGTCACCCCAATGATTTCACTGCATCTAGAAATAATAAAACAACGTTAAATTTAATAACTTGTTCCATTGATTATCATCACCCATGGCCAGTGAATCCTGATTTCCACCAATAAATGGATCATTTTTACTCATGATGTATTCTGCAGTTAAAGCCAGCTTTTTATGCTCGACAGATACGCCCAGAATATTACGGATAGAGTCTTTTGCACCTGCCAGGTCTTTATCATATTTGCTATACATAAAGTAAGGCGTAATATTGCCAATCTGTTTGACATTTTTAAAGGTATAGCCAAGATCAGCAGTATAGTAAGTGGCTTTGTTGGCAACACTATATTCACTATCATATGCCCCCATCAATGAGGCCACTGGGTCAGTCAAGTCTTTATTAATGACATCATTTTTTCCGCCCGTTAAGGTCAGTCCCAGATTGCCATAATTGATTTTGCTGAACAGTGCCCAGGCGTTACGGCGACCTGTTTCAGCTGTAGTTTTATTTTCAATCTCGGAAGTCCAGTAAGAACCGCCCACTTGTGTAGTTAAACCTTCTACTCCAAGATTAATGTCTTGAGTAATGCGCCCAATCCACATGTTTTTTTCTTGCAGCTCATTGTTAGCAGCATTATTTGAACTGACGTAATTAGCACTATAACGACCCGAGTCTTTTGTTGTACCGACATAATGCCCACCATCCACAGCAAAGTAACTCACATCAAACTTAGTCGCACTTGGCAATTCAAAATGATAGTTCAAACCTAAATTATGAACATCTTCTAAACCTGCTGTAGTATTGATACTACCGTACAAACTATTGCCCCAGAAACGTCCTGGTCCAAATGGAATAGCTTGCATTCCTGCCACAACCTGATCAGTTTCATTTAAATGATAACCTGCATACGCATCGATCAAGGTTGAAAAATCACACAGCGTATCGTATTGATAACAACGATATTCAGCATGCCCAAATAGTTTGCCGCGTTCATAATCAAGTTTTAGTTGTGCAGCATCAAAACGGATCTTATGTTCTGAAGCAGGTTCACCGTAATCTTTGTCTTGATAGTTGGCACGTACATAACCAGAAACCGCTAACTTGCCTGAGTCGGCATTGCTGTCGCCAAAACTAATTCCTGCATAACTTAGTGTAATCATACTGGTTAATGCAGTTGCCAATGTGAATTGTAAATAACTTTTTTTCATGTTATCGATTCCATTCTAAGCATGTTTAATGTTGCACTTTTACATTGAGTGCTGGGCTGCTGCATTTAATCTTTTCAAGATTCAAGAAGTAGTACACGACAAAACTCACAACCAATCCGATTACCCAAGAAATATCCACATCCTGAATGACGTTTGCGAATGGACCTGTAAAAAATGCATTGGTAAGAAAAGGGATTTGAACAACGATTCCAATGAAATATGCAGTTAAAGCTTTGCCATTAAATTTGCCGTAGATGCCACCATCTTGTGCGAAGATCGACTGAATATCATAAGATTTCTTATTGATCCCATAGAAATCCAATAGGTTAATCGATACCCAAGGCACTAAAATAAATAGTAAGGCAAAAATGACGTTCAGGAAGAAGCTAATAAAATTGCTTGATGCCCAAAGTGCTGTAAACGTAGCGAGGATTAAGACCATAATCGACAAAATAATACGGACATTCTTACTTGGTATCCATTGACCTGCAAAGGTTTGGATCGAAGTAATACACGATAAAACCGCACCATATAAATTCATGGCATTGTGACCGATGATATTACAAAGGAATAAAATCATCAGAATCGAACCGAAAATACCTGTACCCGATTTCACCGCTTCCATCGCATCGGTACCAGAACCAATACTCACCGCTACTGTACCAAATACCATCGCAAAGATCGTTCCAAGCGAAGCGCCCAAGTAAGTAAAGATAAATGGTTTAAAAATCCCAATCGACTTAGGTAAATAACGTGAATAGTCGGAGGTATAAGGTGAAAAACTAATTTGCCAAACTGCACATAGACCAAACATGGCAAACCAACCTTTTAGGTTAAATGAGCCTTTGGCAAGTACTTCAGCATTAATTTGTGGCAACATAATCAACAAGCCGATCAGCAATGAACCGCCCATCAACCATGTCCCAATTTTATTAAAATTATGGATTAGATGATAACCCACTACCCCAATGGTCGTTGCTGCAATTGCACCAATCACCGTCGCAGTTGGAACAGGGATTGTGGGAACGACGGTATGTAAGGTTTTGCCTGACAAGATAATGTTGGAAATAAAGAAACCGAGATAAATCAGTGTTGTAAATAATACGACTAATAATGCACCATAACGTCCAAACTGTGCTCGGCTTTGAATCATCTGGGGAATGCCGACTTGGGGTCCTTGAGCAGAAGTTAAAGCTAAAATTGTTGCGCCAAAGAAATGACCACAGCAAATCGCTACTAGCGCACTTATCAAACTCAGGTTAAACGTTAGCATCGACATTGCACCCGTAATTACAGCTAAGGGTGCAATATTGGTACAAAACCAGAGCGTGAATAGATCACGTACTTTTCCGTGACGTTGAGATGGATCAACATAATCAATTGAATTGCTTTCAATGGCGAAAGCACTATTTTCATTTTGGCTCATATCCTTAATCTCTCTTTGAGGACTTCATTTTCCTCAATATCAAATATTTGTGAGAGTAAACTTAGGTTTCACAACCTGCCTGATCAGCGCCATATCCAGATGACCTGACCTTTATTTCTCTTGTTTTACAGACGAATCAGATCAATTTTGGTTAAAGAAATGGCAAAAAAAGTTAAAGGAAATCTTGTTGAGGCTCTTGAAGCTCAACCAATATTATCTTACGTATGCCTTGATCAGATTTATGTGATTTTGAAATTCAACTGCGTCATCTTTTCATCCTTGAAATTTAAATCCTAATGACTGTTGTGATGTATTAACGCATCACAAAAGGATCATCAATCGGCTGATCAGAGGTACGCAACCACACAGTTTTAGTGGTGGTATAGTCCAACACCGCATCTGAGCCAGCTTCACGACCATGTCCTGATAGACCATGACCACCAAAAGGTGCAAGTGGAGAAACAGCGCGATAGGTATTTAACCAAACAATGCCTGATCGAATTGCTTTGGTCATGCGATGCGCACGGCTTAAATTGTTGGTAAAGACTCCAGCAGCAAGACCGTAAGGGGTGTTGTTGGCCTTCTGGATAGCAT
>NZ_JACASN010000052.1:0-7906 GCF_013390985.1 Acinetobacter sp. Swhac1
ATGAAATCAATAGGATTGCCATGTGCATCAACAATCAAATGTATTTTTGAGGAGTTTCCTCCTACACTTTTAGAAATAGATTGATTCGCTATGCCAGCAGAATGTTGATGAGCACGTACATGAGAGCCATCAATAAAAATCCACTCCATATCGGGGCATGAGGCTAGTAATTTGAATAATCTAAGTAACTTACCGCTGCTTGACCAACGATTAAAACGTTTGAAAATAGAGTTTGAATGACCAAAACAACAAGGAATATCTCGCCACGGACAGCCTGTTCTAATTCTATAGAGAATAGCTTCAATAAAATTGCGTAAATTTGAGTTGTGGTGAATGGATAAATTACGCAGAATAACTTTCAACTTTTGCCAGTGTTGATCTGTCAGCATGGTACGAGGCATAGCGAATAGTAAAATTGGGTTCGGCGATTTGATTTTACTACTTCGCTATTTTTTTAAGCTAAAAGTGTCAACACACCCTAAATCTTTGGCACTAATTTTCAACACAAAAGCAATTTCATAAATTTTTTCAACAGTGAGATTAACCTCGCCACGTTCAATACGTCCCATATAACTACGATCTATCCCACATTGAAGAGCAAGGGATTCCTGAGTTAATTTTTGTTGTGTTCGTCTATTGCGGATTAATTGACCGATTGCTACTGATAATTCTGACATTTGTAACTAATTGCTCAAAAGAGAAATATCATCAATTGAGGACTATATATCCGCGGACTATAATCCTCTTTTTTATCAAAAAGATTTAATAGCTATGTTTCAATTTTATCTTCCACATACAGAAAAGTTTGAAAAAGTTTTTCTTCAAAATGAAATCCATGAATGGGAAGCGAAAATGTTTTTAAAAAAAATAAAAAATCTTAAAGGAAAAAATTCTACCATTCATGCATCGCATATATATGCATCTTTAAGAACATTATTGCGTCATGGATTCTTGAGTTTTAAAAGGTCAGAAAGTAACAGTCGTATATTCCTTTATAGTGAAACTGAAAAACTGAAACAGAATAGAAATCATTTTTTAAATAGCCGCTTAAAAAAGGTTATAGAACTTGAAAAAAGTTTAATAAACAAAAACATAATTAGCTTAAACACTCAAAAAGAGTACTTGCATGAACTCGTATTAAAATATCCTGAACTTAATTCAGAATTTATAAATTTAGATCAAAAAATTGATTTATACGGAGAAGAAAAAAGAGAGAAATTAAAGATTTTAGATAATATTTTAAAAATATTACGAAAATAAATAAGATAATATTTTTCAAAAATATTTACTTAAAAAACAACAAATTAATTAAAAAAAATAACTTGATTTAATTTTTTTTTGAAACTAAATTTCCTCCTATATCTTACAAATTTCAACGCTATGGCTAAATCTATTGAGCAAGTTAAGACAGAATTTCAAAAGAAAGGAATATCCTTTTCGGATTGGGCTAAGGAGAATAACTTTTCAACAGAATTGGTATATAGAGTCTTGAAAATGAATAGACTTCCTATTCGAGGAGAGAGTCACAAAATCGCAGTTAAATTGAGAATTAAAGATGATTGATAGTTGTGTGAAATTATTAATACGTCTTTTTCATGAACCATCAAATTTCTCATACTTAAAAATACTCTTGGAGTAATTATGAAAAAATAGAGAAAAATTCAATAAAAAACGGACCTTAAAAGGATCCGTTGGTGACTTTATATAGAAGAATATAAAGACGTGAGAATCATAGTATCTTCTCTGTATCGTCACCAGTCAAGTAAGTGCTATTCGATCGCAATAGTACAGATTAGCTCATTCTCAAATGTCTATTGAGAATAGAATTACTTATGGATGAACCGATATGTCTTATAAAACAGTTTTTTCAAAAACTGATATTCAAACCAATATCTTGAAACAAATTAGGATTGCCTTTGAATCAACAGCAAATGTAGCAGCTACACTTCATGGGCAACGTAAGATCCACCAAGGAGCATTTGGTCGTCGAACCTCTCTCTTCCCTAGTGAAAAGTGTTGTGGAGCAATACCATTAGAAAGCCGACTTGAACTTGCTCATGCACTATCGTTAGAACAAGATCCAAATGTCTTAAAATATCGCTCACAAGCATTAAAAATTTTACTGATCAATGAACAGTATTGTTTTCCAGATTTTTTAGTTCAAACCCAAAAAGGTGATTATGAAGTTCACGAAGTCAAACCATCCATAGCATCATTATCAACTGATGACTTAAACCGCTTTGCAATACTTTCCGATCTACTCCACTCAATTGATATTACTTTTAAGTTAATAGATCACAGAAATTTACCTAATGAATCAGAGATTTCTCAGTTGCTTTATTGGTATCAAAGAGGACATCAATACAACTGGAATACTTTCGAAATTAATTACGCTTTAGACCAGTTAAAGCTCAAAGAATTTGATAACTCAACGCAAGCCTATAAAACACTTGAATCAATTGGTCTTAAACAAGAACTAGCAGATTATCTATTTTTTCATCAAAGAATAAAGATTGGCGGAGTCAAAAAAGAAATAAGAGAGGCTCATTAACATGAATAATGCTCTTTTTATTCCCCAGCCAGGTTTTCGTTTTTATTTTAAAGAACATCCTGATTATATTTTTGAAATCGGTTCTGTAACCTATAACGCTATACGTTATGCAGCTATTGCGGGGGGTAAATCATTTTCGATATCCCCAAATGAGTTTGAAAGCCGGTATACATCAGGTGAAATTTTATGTGTCTTCGCACCAGATAAACTGATGATTAACCCCAAACATAGTATTGCGATTCATCGAAGAGAACGTTATGTAATAAGCGCCTTGCAGCTATTACAATACCCAACGAGTAATAATTTACTTTCACAATTAATACACCACATATCTGCTGAAATCCAAGACCCTAACCCACCTTCTAGCCGCACTGTTGCGAGATGGATAGCTCAATATAAGTCTGCTTTGGATAACAAGCTCAGCTTAAAACATAAATCGAAAGGCAATTTCACTTTGCGGTTCAGTCCAGAAATTTATCAAATTCTAAATCAAGCTATTAATGAGGTATATCTAAAACCAGAATACAGAAGTAGTAAAGATGTCCAAGCCCATATGCTTGGTCAGTTCATAGAGCAAGGCATCCCATTAGATAGTTTACCAACACGCAGATGTATTCAACGATATATCAAGAAATTAGATCCATTTATTGAACTGAAAGTAAAAAAAGGCTCTCGAATAGCAAAGAAAAAATTTCAAGCAGCGGGTAAAAGTATTATTAGTCCTTTTGCTATGTACATGGTCGAAATTGATACGCACTATCTCGACATTATTGTTATAGACCCAAAAACAAAAACTGCTTTAGGGCGGCCTTTTCTAGCATGTGCAATTGATGTTTACTCAAGAACAATTGTTGGATCTTATATCAATATGTACCCACCTAGTGCTGCAACAACATTAGAAGTAATTAAAGACATGATTACTCGGCCGAACCAAAAGCTACCAGGAGGAATTCCAAGCATCATCATTCCAGATAATGGTGTGGAATTTAAAAATAATGCTCTCGCAAGAGTTTGTGAACAACTGAAAATTACTCTAACTCCTTCTCAAGTTGGTACGCCTAATAACAAACCGCACATTGAACGTTTTTTTAGCACGCTGACACATGGAATTCTTCAAAAGCTACCTGGTACAACCTTCTCCAACCCAACAGAAAGAGGTGAATATAATTCCAGTAAAAATGCACAATTAACTTTGGAGCAACTAAGAGAATATATAAGCAGATGGATTAATGAGGTCTATCACCAATCTATCCATCACACGACAGGACGCTCACCCATCATCATGTGGCAAGATGCTATTGAAGATATCCAGCCTAGTTTTCTAACAGAAATAGATGCCAAAATTCTCTGTCGTAGGCCTATTGAAAGAAGTATTAATCACGGTCAAGTCCGAGTGGACAATATCAGTTATTTTTCTCATGCACTTACTACTTTACAAGCACAAGGCATAAAGACCGTTACTGTGCTTGTTGATGACTTAAATTTGAATGAAGTTTTTATCATTAATCCCAACAATAAAGATGTCGTCATTCAAGCGGACTCAACTAATCAAGACTATACATTTGGATTGACTCGTGTAACCCATTTAGAAGTTCAAAAACTTAAGAAAAATCAGTCACAATTAGATATAAAAAAGATCGGTCCAATGTCCGATTTATATTATTTATACAAACTTATGCACGAAATTCAAACCAATCTTGTCAGAAAAAAGCCAAGGTTAAAACCACTTACACTAGAGCTTCCCAAGCAGCTACAAAGAGTTGAAGAACAACTTCTTTCGAAGGAAAAGGATATTTCTGAACAATCTATTTCCACTATAAATACACCTACTTCAATTGATCAGTTTGGTTCTTTGGAGGTATTGAAACATGGAAAAATTTGACAACCGATTTGAACGGATTCGATCTATTAACAATATTGTCATTACCTCAAATGAATTTATGGCAGCTTTTACTGGTATACAAGATTGTGTCAAAAGAAGTATTTCTTATAGTGAACCAGTTGGAAGCATGCTGCTGGCAGAAGGAGGATTAGGAAAAACAACTTTATGCAAAGCAATCTTAAGCTTGATGCCACGTTCAGAAAAAACTGAAAAGGATCATAAAAAATCTATCATCCCAGCATGTTATGTAGAAGTACCCTCACCTGCCACAGTGAAATCATTAGCCATAATGATGCTCAAAGAACTGGGGGATATCACTTGTGAAAATGGATATGGTACGACTGAATACTTAACAAGTAGGCTTATTCATTTACTTGCCCAATGTGAAACCAAGCTTATATTTTTAGATGAGTTCCACCATTTATTTGAGCGTAAACCGACGTCGACAAGAATGAATCGAACTACAGGCAATTGGATTAAAACCTTAGTGAATAGAACTGGAATCAGTTTTTGTTTAGTTGGTTTACCTGAGTTTGTACCACTACTTCAAATTGATAGCCAAATTGCACGCAGATTTCAATTCATCTACCAGCTAAACCCATTAACTGTTGATCCCTCACAGGGGGGAAGTATGTTTGCATTTCTTGCCGAAGTTTCAAGAATTCTCGATAAGCAAAATATCACCTTCATGCCAGCTTTAGATAGCCAACTGGTAGGCATGCAAATTCAATTAGCAACGAAAGGTTATCACTCATACATTATGAGCCTTATTAGAGAAAGTATTACGCATGCTTTAAACGATGGTCGGCAGGTTATTAACTCTAATGATTTCAGTTATGCCTGGAAATTAGGTATCACGATATACATTAGCAAACAAAGTAAAAATCCCTTCGAAATGAATATGTCTCAAATTATCTCACTCATGAAATAAATATAATTATGCAAAATACTCTTTTAATCCAAGCAATTCCTTATGAAGATGAATCACCAATCAGCTTCCTACTAAGAACCGCCAAACTTAATGCACATAGTTCAATCTTTAATTTAGTCGGTAAAGTTAATTATCAATCTATCATTAAGGAATCACTCAATTACCATCTTGTAGACGATGTTCGCTTTAGCTTAGTTTTAAATGCTTTAAATATAAATAGTGATTACTCATACCTAGCATTTGAAAGATCAGGTCCTACAAATAGATCACCTAGAATAATAGGTGCTATTGAAGTGGATCATGAATTGCTTGTATTAGATAACATACGCTACTGTCCTATTTGCCTTGCTGAAAATGCGTATTTAAAAAAATTATGGATGCTCAAACCAATTTATGCATGCCCAACTCATTCTTGTTTTTTAATCGATTCTTGTCCCAATTGTGACAATCCTATCACATTAAAAGCGAGTGTAAAAAACTGCTCGTGCTGTGGTTATGAACTGGATAAAGCTCCCACCAGAGAAGCAACGTCTCTTGAAACAATTTATTGGTTTATTGACGTTCTAAATAATAACTCCAATAAACTGTTTAAAGAGTTCACAGCTTGCTGGAAAGCCTTCAATGAATTTTTTGAATTTGATGGATCTAATACAGACTTAAAGGTCTCTCTTTATGTCTATGAATATTTTCAGAGTCCTGAAACTTCAGTACTCAAACTAAGCTCATGTATCCATTCACGTCGTGATTACTCTCACCCAAGGATTCAACTATTACCTTTTTTAAAGTATGAACGATTTTTCAAACAGCACATTCAAACTGTAGAAGAAAATGCTTACGAATACAAAATTAGCGAAAAAAGTATTTCTAGAAAACTTAGCAATTATCAGATAAAACGTGTTTTGAAGGTTTCTCGTTTCGAGCTTGAGAAATTGATAGAAAGTGACTATTTGAAGTTTGGAAATAAAGAGCTTTATCATGGAAATATCTCAAGTTTAGATATTGAGCGCTTTATTATGGGCTTAAACAATGTGGATCAACCTACATTCGAAATACTAGATACAGTAACTATCTGTAATGATTGCATTGACTTAAAAGAGATTTCTAAAACTTTAGAAATCAATTATGAAACAGCAAGGAAACTGGCAAATAATGGATGGTTTGATGTAGACAAAAACGTTCAAATTGCAGATAAGCCCCAAATGTACTCAAAAAAAAAGTTCATACATTCCAAAGCAAATACATGCTAGTTGCAACGTTGGCTAAACAATTTAGAGTAAACCCTACAAATCTTGTGGAGAAATTAGAATCAATAGGTATAACGCCCGTTCATGGACCTCATATTGATTCGACCCCAATTAATATTTTTTTAAAAAACGATGTTCAAGATATTAATTCAAATGATTTAAACTCAATTCAACACTATCCCACACGTACTGGTAGGCGAAAAGATACGCTAGGATCTTTAACTACCAGTTTGAATTATTACTCGCTAAGAGATGCAGCTACACTTTTAAAAATTAGCCCAAATAAAGTTGCAGTACTTGTTCAAAAAGGAATTCTTAACAAAGATAAGAAAAACCCTTTATCAGTTCAAATCCAAGCTTGCTCGCTATTAAATCTTAAGAAGAAGCTCGATAGCGAGGATTATATTTCCTATCTAGATGCAACAAATCAATTAAATTGCCCTATCAATTGGATGCAAAAATATTGGTGTGAAACAGGTTTCTTAAACATTGAAAATCTAGTTTATTGGAAACTTGTAAGTAAGAAGGAACTAACAGCTGTTTTAGAGCTAAAACAGGAATATGTTACTGGTGCTGAAGCAAGTGCAATTCTAAATATGCGTCACTCACATATTACCAACTTACAAACTCAAGGTTTTATAAAACCTTACTATTTTGGAAAAACAGATAAAAGAGTAAGGCTTTTCAAGAAGACCGACGTTTTAAAACTAATAATTTGAAATATTTTAACGGTGAGCTAAATCACGATTATAAGATTGTTTAGCTGGTACGATACAAAACCGCCATTAATGGCGGTTTTCAAATTAAAATAATGCTCAAGAATAATTAATGTCTCCTAAGTTAGATGACCTAATCAATGATAATAGATTAGAGCGACTATTCTCAACAGAAGCTAGCTACTGCATACTTCAACTCGAGATATTACAAACAGACCTTATTTCTTCATATAAAGGTGTCATTTAAAAATCCCCCTTCTAAAAAATTCTGAATATGAACATAAAACTCCCATTTAGCTGTTGGCTTTATCTTCTTTTCTATATTTAAACTCGGTTGAAATTGATATATAAGATGAGATTCAATACTATCTAAAAGTTCATGAGCCAAAGCTTCTGGTTGAATCCAATCAAGAGAAATATATTCCTCATCATTATGAAACCAAACTGTACTTCTATATAAGCTGTCATTAAAAAGTAAACATGTATTCTTTTCCGAATTGGTTTGATACTCTCTCCACCCATTGCTCTATTTTATCAGCTGTCATGACTTGAAAATCTCGCCAATAATATTTCATCTGCTTC
>NZ_JACASN010000053.1:0-7844 GCF_013390985.1 Acinetobacter sp. Swhac1
TAAAATGGCGTGTCAGTAATAAAAAATCAGCTAGACGTTCACTGGGTTGGATACCGTTTAAAAAGGTTGCAATCAAATATGCTGATGGCTATGTTGAATATGGCAAGCATCAATTTAAACTATGGGGTAGTTACGGATTAAGTCAATACAATATCAAAACAGGCACATTCGTAGAAGATAGTCGTGGACGTTGGTATGTTTGTCTTGTAGTTGATGCAGTCAAAATAGAAAAAACAACGCTAAAACCTCACTTGGCATAGATTTAGGTTTAAAAGATTTAGCGACTTGTTCAGATGGCGTAAAACTTAAAGCACCTCAAATCTATCGGCAATATGAACAAAAACTTGGTATTGCTCAACGTGCAAAAAATAAGAAACGTGTCAAAGCCATCCATGCCAAGATTAAAAATGTAAGACAAAACATGCTGCATCAATTCAGCCGAAAACTGGTGAATGAACATGCAGCCATCTTCGTTGGCAACGTGAATGCCAAAGCATTAGCACAAACCAGATTGGCTAAATCAGTGCTAGATGCCAGTTGGACAACACTAAGAACCATGCTCAAGTATAAATGCGAGAACGCAGGGGTATGTTATGAAGAAGTCAATGAAGCCTATACCACCCAAATTTGTTCGTGCTGTGGCTCACGCTCCAGTAGTCCGGAAGGTAGAGCAGGACTTGGAATAAGAGAATGGCAGTGTGTGGAGTGTGGTACGCTCCATGATCGGGATGTAAATTCCGCACTGAATATTCTTGCGCTCGGGCATGAGCGTCTAGCAGTAGGAATCTCCGTCCTTTAGGTCGGGGAGGATGTCAACTAAAATTTGTCTAAAGCTAGGCGCGAATCACTGCCCCACTCTCTGCATCTAAAATTCGGCTAGGCTGTTGGCTTAAGCCTAAATCACCATTTAAATAATGCAGTTGTTGCTGGAAATACTGGGTTGCTTCTTGCAGGGAGCGCGCAGGTTCATGGCCAGCAGGGTTGGCACTAGTTGAAACAATAAAGCCATCAAAAGCATGGCATAAAGCCATACATAAAGGATGGTTGGTCACGCGTACCGCAACTTTCGGGTGTTGTCCTGTAATCCAGTTTGGAATTGCCGCTGTGGTGGGTAACAGCCAAGTGGTGGCACGCTCAGTCGGATGTGTATTGCTCCATGAGGCAATTACACGATCTTGCATATCTGGCTTTAAATCTTCAAGCAGATGTTCTACCTGTGACAGGTGCCCTGCCAGTAAAATGACGCCTTTTTCAATTGGACGTTGTTTGAGGCGTAGAATTTCCAAAAAAGCCTGCTGATTATAAGGATCACAACCTAGACCCCAGACCGCCTCTGTTGGATAGGCCAGCACTTGTCCCTGTTGTAGACATGCAGCGGCTTCGGTGACAGAGGTGGTAATCATGCGAGTTGACCTAAATAGAAATGGGAGAGGGCTATTGTGAACCTTATTTGTGAGGACGACAACGCAGATACAGGCCTGATTGCTGCATTGCTAAGCCCATGAGCTCAAGTTCCATCAAATAAGCTGTAAGTACGGCAATTTCCAAGTCGAGCTGTTGTGCCAAGTGGTCAATACTTTGTCCGACCCAATCCAATTGATGATACAACGCTAATAAATGCTCAGGAATATGCGTCACGATTTCATGGGTGGCTTGTAGCGAGGTTGCTGTATCAGGCTTGGTTGTATTGCTTTGTCCTGTTTGAGCATCCAGTTTTGAAGATGGTAAGGTTGAGTCAGAGCTCAATTGATCAATATTTTGTTGTTTATATTGCCATTGAGTCGGCAATGCCAAATCTTCAAGCACCTGTTCAGGATGATCCACCAAAATTGCACCTTCACGAATTAATTGATGGCAACCCTGATGAAATTCACTGTAAATATGTCCAGGAATAGCAAAAATTAATTTACCTTGTTCGGCTGCGCATTTAGCGGTAATCAGTGATCCACTATTTAAACTGGCTTCAGCAACAATAACGCCAAGACTCAATCCACTCACCAACCGATTACGTCGTGGAAAATTTTGCTGCAAAGGTTTGGTGTGAGGTAAAAATTCTGTAATCACTGCACCGCCACGCTCCACAATCTGCTGGCGGAGTGTATGGTGGGCGCTCGGGTAGGTGCTGTCTAAACCTGTGCCCATGACTGCAATGGTACGACGGTGTGCCAAAGCGCCTTGGTGTGCAGCCTCATCAATACCTTGTGCTAAACCGCTATTGATAAAGAAACCTTGTTCACTTAAATAATAGGCAAAATCATAAGCCACTTGCCGTCCGTGTGGGCTGGCTTTACGACTGCCAACAATTGCGATTTGAGCTTGCAATAAAGCCTGAGCATTGCCTTGGCCAAATAAAATTGGAGTTTTATTTGCATAGGGGCGTAATTGGTTGGGGTAGTTGGGATCATCCAAGGTCAGGATAAAATCACAATGCTGTTGTAATTGTTTTAAGACGTTTTCAAAGGCCTGTTGCCCTGACTGGCTAAGATATTCTTTAGCACGCTGTTGATGGTTGGCATGTACACGTACTTCTGACCAAGCCAAAAGATGTTCGGGCTGCACTGCGGCAGCCACGGAACCAAAATATTGTTCTAGTTTATAAAAACTCGACAGTGAATGCTGAACCAAATACCACAACTTAATGTAGTCAATTTGATGTGGGGTGAATGAATTCAACATGTCACCATCTCAGACTATTTTTAGTCGTCCATTAGGGGTGTTTGTAAGTTCGCACCCACTTTAATTGGCAATTCGCTGTCTAATACATAGGCATAGCTGATGTGATCAAAGCTTTTGAAGACCATGATATTACCAATGCGTTCGCCTGGAAGTTGCACACGCTCTTTGGTTTTCGGGTCAGTCACAACTTCGCCTTTTTGAGCGACAGAGAATACGTGGCCTGATTGCACGCCATGCAGCGTACCACGGTCAATGGCAACCACACTGTGTTTAGCAGCCGTACCAATAGAACCCATTACACGAACCACTTGACCGCCTGCAGTTACATTTTCAGCATGGGTCGGATAGAACAGCGTTGGTAACATTGGGTCATAAACAGGCAAGACACGGTCACCACGACGCACTTCAGCGTTGTAAGTGTCGGTCAACTCAAGCGTAGTAATGTCATTTTCACCACGTACTGCAATACCAGTTGCAACTTGAGTGAGTTCTAAGCCTGCATTGAATTTTTGACCATTGGCATCGGTTAGGATGTATGGTTCGCCTTCGCGATAGACAGCATAACGTTGACCAACTTCTAGGCCTACACCACGTGCATACACGCTTTGTCCTTTAGCAGCCAACACGCGTTGATCAGAAGTACCTAAAATATAAGGCGTGCCTTGCAGTGCATCTGCGGCAATAATGCTGCTGCGCTCTAACCAGTGCTTGATGTATTCCAGTGGGATCACAGGAATTGTATTATTTAAAGATTCTACGCGAATTTGCGGCTGTAAATTGGTGCTCTTGCCTGTGTAACGACGAATAATGCCTTCACAGCCATCACCTTCATCTTTACCAATAATTGGGCGACCTTCATAGGTACACATTAACAAGCGGTCACCCGGGAAAATCCAGTGTGGATTTTTCACGTGGCGGTTGCTTGCCCAAATTTCAGGCCAGCGTAGTGGATTATTCAGGAATTTTTTAGAAATATCCCACAAAGTATCGCCTTTTTTCACCACATACACATTCGGTGCATTGGCTTTTAAAGCAGGCGGATTAATATTTCGTGCAGGTGCTGCTTCAGCCACACTCATTGCCCCAAGTCCCACAGTGAGACATACAGCGAGCGCTAAAACTTGCTTTTTAAACCCCAAGACACGAAAAGAGGATGTGTCTGTCAAAACCTTTTTCATTATCATAATTCCTAAAATTATGTATGTAGTTGCGTTATAATAACGATCTTACACACATTTTTTTGATGAAGCATTCCTTCATTCGGTTTTTTGATCAATGGCATATAAGTGAGGACGTCCCATGGCCTTATTACCTATTTTAAGTTTCCCGGATCCCCGTTTGCGTACCATTGCCAAACCAGTTGAAGAAGTGACCGACGAAATTCGTCAGCTTGCTGCAGATATGTTTGAAACTATGTATGCCGCACCAGGAATTGGTCTAGCTGCGACACAGGTAGATCATCATATTCAGCTGATTGTCATGGATTTATCTGAAAATAAAGATCAACCCATGGTCTTCATTAACCCCAAAGTTACCCCATTGACTGAAGAGACCCAACCGTATGAAGAAGGGTGTTTGTCAGTGCCTCAAATATACGACAAAGTTGAGCGTCCGTCACGTGTAAAAATTGAAGCGATTAACCTTGAGGGTCAAACCTTTGAGCTAGAAGCAGATCAACTTCTCGCTGTTTGTATCCAACATGAAATGGATCACTTAAATGGTAAATTATTTGTCGATTATTTATCACCACTCAAAAGACAGCGTGCCCGTGAAAAAGTGGAAAAAGTAGTGCGCCAGCGTCAGAAAGAAAAAGTTGCTGTGAAGCGTTAAAACAAACCACAATCTAGTTGTCCATGTTTAGACCAAAGCATAAAAATCAGCCCAATTTCGATTGGGCTTTGTTATACTTGCGCCACACAAATTCAGGATAGATGTTTTTGTTGTTGCGTAGTGGCTTACTGCTTTCATTTATCGCAGTTTTTTTACAGATTGCTGTATTTTTACAGCCTTTGCTGCCTGAGCAATATCAAGTTGCGCCAGTCTGTGAAACCATCACGCGTGCACTTTTGTTGCCACAAGCCCACGCCGTGCATACAAATTCTTCGCATGTTGCACATTCATCTACATCACAGGTCGATGATCAGCAACTGACCGTACAGCATGAACATCATCATCACGATGCTTCACATCAATGTCAGTATTGTACGGTCTATGGTAACTTGGTCTTGCCACCTGAATTAGAGCTTAGAGAAGTACTTGATCGCATTCAGGTGCGTCTTTTGGCTTTCCAAAAACGTTTTCAACACGTTTGGTTTGCACTTCAGCAACTCTTTTTACTTCCGCAGGGGCGTGCTCCACCTCACTTTGCATAAATTCAATGTTTTTCGGGTCTGCTTTGACCCTAACTGTATTTATGTTTTGAAGTGAGAAATAAAATGGCTCAGCCTAAATTTTTATTACAGCCTGTTGCGGCTGCAGTTTGTGTTGCCTGCTATTCAGCAAGTGCGTTTGCCGATCAAAGTATGCTGTCTGCGAATACGCATAGCCTTGCGCCTATTGTTGCAACCGCACAACAGGGCAATGATGCCAATGGTTTAGTGGTTCGTGCTAATCCAAAACAACCCATTCAGCCGATTCCAGCCACAGATGGTGCAGACTATTTGCAAAGCATAGTTGGCTTTAGTGCTGTCAACAGTGGTGCGGGTACCAATGGCGATGTGACCTTCCGCGGCATGTTTGGTTCACGTATTAAAATTTTAACCGATGGTTCTGAAAACTTAGGTGCATGCCCGAGTCGTATGGATTCACCAACCTCTTATATTTCACCAGAAAGTTTTGATGAAATTACCGTCATTAAAGGCCCGCAAACGGTGCAATATGCCAACACAGGTTCGGCAGCAACGGTATTGTTTGAGCGTAAGCCTGAGCAATTTGGTGAAGGTCAAAACTATCGTGGCCAAGCCAGTGTCTTGATGGGGTCATTTGGCCGTTTAGATCATAATGTTGAAGCGGCTGCGGGTGATGAGCAGAAATATATTCGTTTAAACGCCAACCGTTCTGTAGCAGACAGCTATAAAGATGGCAATGGTACAACTGTTCCTTCGGATTGGGAGCGTTGGAATGCTGATGTCGCTTTAGGTTGGACACCCGATGAAAACACTTGGCTAGAACTGACAGGTGGTCGTGGTGATGCTGAAGTGGTTTATGCGGGCCGTACAATGGACGGTGCTGAATTTGACCGCGAAAGTTTAGGTTTACGTGTAGAAAAGAAAAATATCACCGATGTGATTAAGAAAATTGAAGCGCAGGTGAACTATAGCTTTAACGATCACGTGATGGATAACTTCAGCCTGCGTGAGTTTAATCCTGCAGGGGGGATGATGCATCCTATGGCAAACAATGTGGCACGGAAAACTTTAAATGCGCGTATGGCGGTGACACATGAGTGGGATAAAGTTGACTTTGTGACAGGTGTTGATACTCAAAATAATGAGCATAGTGGTCGTAAAGGCAGAATGAACAGCTATAAAAATTTGCCTCGTACTGTGGATATGGAGTTTCAATCTATAGGTGGTTTTGGTGAGCTTGGTTATCAATTCAATGATCAAAATAAGTTAGTCACAGGTGTGCGTATTGATCAGGTCGAAGTTGATGCAGTACAAACAGCTCAACAACGTAAAGAAACTTTGCCAAGTGGCTTTATCCGTTTGGAAAATCAGCATCCACACCATGATGCAAAAACGTATGTCGGTTTGGGTTATGTAGAGCGTATGCCTGATTATTGGGAATTATTTACACCAAAATCAGGAAATGGTAATCCAAATACATTTAAAAATATTGATACTGAAAAAACACTTCAACTGGATTTTGGCTATCAACATGAGCATGGTGCATTTAGTTCTTGGGCATCGGCTTATGCGGGTTTGATTAATGACTATATTCTAACTAAATATACGAGTATGACAGATGTGCATACGCGCAATGTGGATGCAACCATTGCCGGTGCAGAAGTTGGTGTTGGCTATCAATTTACCGATGCTTTACAGGCTGATGTGAGTGCCATGTATGCGTGGGGTGAAAACACCACAGACAATACGCCGTTACCACAAATTTCGCCTTTGGAAGGACGTTTAAACCTACGCTATGTTCAAGATAGATACACTTTAGGTGCATTATTACGTGTAGTCGATGGTCAAAGTCGTATAAGTAAAGATGAAGGTAATATCGTAGGTTACGACCTCAAAGAGAGCAGTGGCTTTGGCGTGTTGTCTTTAAATGGCAGCTATAACCTCAATAAAAGTGTTGATGTGTCTGTGGGTATTGATAACGTACTGGATAAAACTTATACCGAGCATCTAAACAAAATGGGTAATGCGGGTTTGGGTTTTGCTGCGAATGAGCAATTTAACAATATTGGCCGTAACTATTGGGCGCGTATCAGTATGAAGTTCTAATTTGAACTTTATTTAAACCAAAAGCAGGGCTTAGGCTCTGCTTTTTGCTTTTGCATAAAAATAATTACATATAAAACATTGAGTTACGTTTCATGGCTGGGTTTTAAAGAATTAAGAAGATTTTTATTAAAATAAATTTATGAGATAAAACAGTAGCTTATCTATTTTTGGGTTTATAAAATAAACACTCGAAATATTTCTTTTACAAAAAGCCTTGCATGGCAAAATATTTGGCCTATAATGCACATCCATCGGCGGTGATGTTGATAAAAACTTGTTGAAAAACAATAGCTTGGTTGATTGATTTAAGATTAATTGAGTTTGTTTTGAGTAAGTGGGTTTGAAAATAAAATCAACATTGCGTGTTGACTTTCTAGAAATAGGGAGTAGTATAGCCGACCTAGCTTGATGCTGACGAAGCATCGAGAAGATCATTAAGAGATTATGAAGAACAACTTGTGTGGATTTTTACTGATTGATTAATCGAAATATTATCATTGATTGATTGGTTTAAATTACTCGAAGTTTATTTGAGCGAAATTTAAGTCAGAAAATTGATGAGCCAGATTTGGAAGTTTAGATTAAAACTTCAAAATGATTTTAACTGAAGAGTTTGATCATGGCTCAGATTGAACGCTGGCGGCAGGCTTAACACATGCAAGTCGAGCGGGCGAGGTTGCTTCGGTAACTGAGCTAGCGGCGGACGGGTGAGTA
>NZ_JACASN010000054.1:0-7317 GCF_013390985.1 Acinetobacter sp. Swhac1
TTGTTCCATTTTAGAGATTTGTTTAAGATAAGATATAACTCATTGAGATGTGTCATAGTATTCGTCGTTAGAAAACAATTATTGTGACATTATTTCAATGAGTTATCTATTTTTGTCGTGTACAGAGGTAATTTTTATAAAATCTCAAGCAGTTACAGAGACAAAAAGATTAGGTAACGGTGAAAATACCAACCATGAAGAAACAAGTTCATCTCTGTACAATCTTGTGCATAGATTGCACAGTTATCCACACTATTTTGGATGATTCGCATTGCTTTGATGATCTAGCATGTCATCAATAAGTTTAGATCACTTTGGAAACTCTACCGAAGTACTTACTTAGATACAGAGTTGTGATGAATTTCATGCAGCGTGATATGCCGATGCGCGCCAAATTCAAAGCGATCAGGCCAGTTACACACATCTGACACCACACATTCAGCACATTTAGGCTTACGCGCAATACAACAATAACGGCCATGTAAAATCAGCCAGTGATGTGAGTCAATTAAAAACTCTTTAGGAATGACTTTAATTAAACGGTGTTCGACTTCTAAAACATTTTTACCCACAGCTAAACCTGTACGGTTACCTAAGCGGAAAATATGCGTATCGACCGCCATAGTAGGCTGTCCAAATGCGGTATTTAACACTACATTGGCCGTTTTGCGTCCCACGCCGGGCAAGGCTTCTAAATCGGCACGATTATCAGGCACGATGCTGCCGTGTTTTTCGATGAGAATTTTGCAGGTTTTAATGACATTTTCTGCTTTGGAATTATACAGCCCGATGGTTTTAATATATTCTTTTAAACCTTCCACACCTAAGGCATAAATTGCTTCGGGCGTATTGGCAACAGGAAACAGTTTGTCGGTGGCTTTATTGACGCTGACATCGGTCGCTTGTGCTGATAAGGTCACTGCAATCAGCAATTCAAATGGATTGGAAAAATTCAGTTCAGTGGTCGGATTTGGACGTTGGTCACGCAAGCGCTCAAAAAAAGTCTGAATTTGCTTTTTGGTCATATTTTTAGACAGCTTTTCTTTGAGCGTGGTGCTTTTGGCAGCCGTTGTTTTGACCGCTTTATTGGTCAGACGTGTATTTCTTTCGGGCATGTTTATGCTCCTAATTCACGTAACTGTTGTTGTAAATTGGTTAGTAATAGCCGTTTTTTCTCATCGTCACGCACACTGAGTTGTTTTTCGAGTTTTTTAATTTGTGTGCGTAATTTTGCCAGTTCGATGGTGGTTTGTGCATCGGCAGTGGAAATCTGTTCATTTTTTTGTACAGGCAATTCAATCACAGGCACAGCAGCATCGGCTTGTGCAGAAAATTGAGCAAACAGTTCGGTATCAATTTCTGCACGTACCACAGGGCCTTTACGGTGCAGACGACGTTGTTCTTCACGTTGTATGTGGGCGTAGTAGCGTTGGCGTAAATCATTCTGTTCTGCCACTCGTGCGCTATCAGAAAGCAGGGGTTGTGTATCTTCTACCAAGTCAATGCAATCGACAGGGCAAGGCGGAATACACAATTCACAGCCAGTACATAAATCAGTCAAAATGCTGTGCATGAGTTTGCCTGAGCCTAAAATGGCATCGACAGGGCAGGCATTAATACATTTGGTACAACCAATGCACTCATCTTCACGAATTAGGGCTTTCATACGCTGTGGGCGTCCATCTGCCTGCACAGGCCAAACACTGGCTTCTGCGGTCAATACAGGGCGTTGCAGTAAGTTTGCTAGTGCATCTGCAACAGGTTGTCCACCGGGTACGCATTTATTGGCCGCTTCGCCTTCTGCAATCGCTTTGGCGTAGGGTAAACAGCCATCACGGTGACCACATAAGCCACATTGAGTTTGAGGGAGTAGCGCATCAATATTTTGAATCAGAGCAATTTGCGAATTCATGGACAAACCAATGCCACTTTAAACAGCAGCAGAAAAACGGAAGATAAGGCTAGGGGGAAATTCTAGGTCGATGATTTTAGCACGATTTTTGCTTTTAGGCTTGTGCGCAAATTAAGAACAACAATTGCTAGCTTTTTGGGCAAAAATGCTCAAAACTATGAATTAATTTGTTACATTAACTTATGGGCTTAACACGCTAAAAAATAAGTTAAATTTATGAAAATACAAATGTTTTAAAGTTTTTTGAAAAAAACTATTGTAGATTGTTAACAAAAGATATTTAATATTTTGCGCCAAAATATATCATTGATTGAAATTTTGACCAATTTTGATCCATTTTCTGCTGAGGATTAAGCGTTGAAATACAACAGCCTTAACGAATTCCTAGATTACGTTAAAACACGTGATGCACATCAACCAGAGTTTCTACAAGCTGTAGAAGAAGTAATGACCAGCCTTTGGCCGTTCATTGAAAAGAACCCTCAATATGCAGCACATGGTTTGCTTGAGCGTTTGGTTGAGCCTGAGCGTGCAATTCAGTTCCGCGTTTCTTGGGTAGATGACCAAGGTCAAACCCACGTAAACCGTGCATTCCGTGTACAGTACAACTCAGCAATTGGTCCATTTAAAGGTGGTATGCGTTTCCACCCATCAGTGAACCTTTCAATTTTAAAATTCTTAGGTTTTGAACAAACCTTTAAAAATGCTTTGACCACATTGCCAATGGGCGGTGGTAAAGGTGGTTCAGACTTTGACCCTAAAGGTAAGTCTGAAGGCGAAATTATGCGTTTCTGCCAAGCCTTAATGATCGAGTTATATCGTCATTTAGGTTCTAACACGGATATTCCTGCGGGTGATATTGGTGTAGGCGGTCGTGAAGTGGGTTACATGGCGGGTATGATGAAGAAGCTCAGCAATGACACTTCATGTGTATTCACAGGTAAAGGCTTGTCTTTCGGTGGTTCTTTGGCGCGTCCAGAAGCTACAGGTTACGGTACTGTGTATTTCGCTGAGGAAATGCTCAAGACTCGTGGCGATTGCTTTAAAGATAAAGTCGTTGCGATTTCTGGTTCAGGCAACGTTGCACAATTTGCTGCAGACAAAGCAATGTACTTGGGTGCGAAAGTAGTTTCACTTTCTGACTCGAATGGTACTGTGTACGTGAAAGAAGGTTTCACGCCAGAATTACTTGCTGAAGTGATGGAACTTAAAAACGTAAAACGTGGTCGTATTTCTGAATTTGCGTCTAAGCACGGTTTTGAATACCTTGAAGGTCAACGTCCTTGGGGTATTAAATGTGATATCGCGCTTCCATGTGCGACTCAAAACGAACTTGATGCGAATGATGCAGCAGCGCTTCTTGCAAACGGCGTAATCTGTGTTGCTGAAGGTGCGAACATGCCTTCTACACTTGAAGCGGTTGAGAAATTCGTTGAAGCGAAAATTCTTTATGCGCCAGGTAAAGCATCTAACGCCGGTGGTGTAGCAACTTCTGGTCTGGAAATGTCTCAAAACGCATTGCGTTTAGGCTGGACTTTCGAAGAAGTTGATGAGCGCTTACACGCAATCATGAAAGAAATTCACCGCAACTGCGTAAAATTCGGTACGAAAGAAGACGGTACCGTGAACTATGTAGACGGCGCAAACATCGCTGGCTTCGTAAAAGTTGCTGATGCAATGCTTTCTCAAGGCGTATTCTAAGTCTGACTGAGTTTAAGCTTGAAAAAAAACCGAGGTGAATGCCTCGGTTTTTTTTATATTGCGATTTTATCGTTATAGAGTGCCTTTGACTGCTTCACGCTCTACGGTCATGTCGAATACATAGGCATATTTAGACTGGTCAGCTGCCGGATTTTTAATTTCATAACGTTTTACCCGAATAATCTGACGCTCATTCGATGAATGCTGAAAACCTTCGATCTGATCGTAAAATAAAGTCCAGTCTTTATCGACCTGAGTCTTTAAGCCTTTTTCATCATATTTGATTTCTTTCACCTGTAAGCAGGTTTGCTGAGCTACACCCGTACAGGCTTTAGTCTGTGACGAAACTTCCAGGAAAATGGTTTCTGCCTGACCTTGGTATTTGGTTTCCGGTGTCATTTTTCCGGTAAAGACATATTTTTGACCATCAGCTGCAGTAATACTCAGTTTTGGCTGATTGGCATCATTTAGATCCAGACTAAACGGAATATTACGCTTTTGCAGAAGCTGGCTGATAAAACGTTCCTGTTCCATTAATGGTGCATCACATGCCATCATGGTGCCCATCATGTCACCCGTACTCAGGGAATTATCTTTAACAGTCCAGCTCGTGCCAAGGCCATTACAGCCAGAAGCTACACTTAGTCTGCCTCGTTGATCAAAGCTCAGAACAATCGGGCGTTGCAGCCCACGATCAAGTTCCCAGGTATAAGCGGGCAAAATTTGTGTAGGCGTTTTTAATGTGGTGGATAGAGTAGAAATAGCCGGATCTCCTGAAGTGGCAGGAAGATGTGAAGATTGACATGCAGTTAAAGCCAAAGGGAGCAGGGCAAGCGCAAAAATACTGAATTTCATTGGTTTATATTCTATGTGCTAAAGTTTCAACGTGATTATAATCAAGAGATTAACAAAAAATATGGATACAAATCGTAGCTTTTGCTAACAAAATGTATCCAAATTAAAAAGTCAGATTTTAAATAAGCGGAGCTATCGGTTAGTCAAAACGATAAATATCCATACCGAGTGAACCCATGCTAAAGCTGCTATGTACAATGTTAAATCGATCTCCCGTACCCATTGCAAAAAACAGCGGTGCAAAGTGTTCTAGGGTTGGGTGATTACGTGCTACATGTGGCAATTGTTGCCAATCTAGTACTGCATCATAATTGCGATGACTTAAATGCTGCACCACACGATTACGGAAACTAGATGCCCATTCAGGCACAGCCGCATTGGGTGTATTCCATGATAATTCACGTAAGTTATGGGTGATACTGCCTGAGCCAATCAGTAAAATTTGCTGTTCACGTAATGGCGCTAAACTTTGCCCAATGTGATAAATCTGTTCGGCGCTCATATTCATGGGCAAAGAAATGGTAATCACTGGAATATTGGCATCTGGATACATGTGTAGTAATGGCATCCATACGCCATGATCATGCGGGCGTGTGCTGTTGGCATGGGCAGCAAAGCCCGCATCAGCCAAACGCTGCAAAATATCTTCTGCCAGTTCAGGTAAGCCAGGTGCAGGGTAGCGCAGGGCGTACAAGGCTTCAGGAAAACCACGGAAGTCATGCCATGTTTCAGGGCGAATACCTGTGTTGACCTCCAGTGCATTACTTTCCCAATGCGCCGACATCACCACAATGGCTTGCGGTGTTGGCAAATTTTCACTTAAACGGCTGAGTGCAGGCCCGACCTGTTCAGGATTGAGTGCCAACATGGGCGAACCATGTGAGATAAATAAACCGGGTAATGTCTGTAAGTTCATGCCTAGATCCCTAAAGCCTGCTGTTCTACAGCATCGCAAAAAAGTGTGTATAGCGAAATGTACTTTTGTTCAACGCTATGTTGCAGCTTTGCAACGTCGTTTGAGTTGAAGATATTTTGATAACTCAACGTACAAATTGAATAAGTTGATTTAACCTGCACGATGATAAGGATGGTTGTGGTTGATGCTCATAGCACGGTATAGCTGCTCAATCAGCATCACGCGAACTAAAGGGTGTGGCAAAGTTAGTTTGGATAATGACCAATGCCATGCTGCTGCTTTACGTACTGCTTCAGAGTGACCATCTGGTCCACCAATCGCAAGCACGACATCATTGCCTTCTAGCATCCAGCCTTTCATGGTTTCTGCAAGTTTTTCGGTGCTGAACTCTTTGCCGCCCACTTCCAAGGCAATTAACAGCTCATTGTTTTTCATGGCATTTAAAATGCTATCACCTTCAATTTGGCGATATTTTAGAATATCGGCCTCAGAATCATTTTTGCCACGTTTCGCCATTGGCAGTTCGACAATTTGAGTCTGCACAAAAGGCTGAATCCGTTTGAAATAATCTTCAAAACCAGTCAGCACCCAAGCAGGCATTTTTTGTCCAATGGTCAGAATGCGAATTTTCATAGGCGAGTTCATGTAGCGATCAATCAGAATCTCGCATTATAACCATGATTCAACACAAGCGCTGTGTAACGACACAATTTGCAATTGAATTTGCCAACAGGCTGTTGCTTTAATACTCAGCAATCTTATTGGTCTTTTTTGTCTTGGAATTATCAGCATGCGCGCGTTTCAAAGTCAGCAGTTATATTCATGGATATTGGGCGCGGGTATGGGATTGATGACCACTGCTACATTTGCTGTGCCTGAGGCTCAATGGGCAGAACCAAACAATTTGCAAGTCTATATGCAGCAAGTGATTGGGCAGCAGGGTTTGGGTAATTCCGAACAGTATCGTCATTATAAAAATGTGATTGAACTGAATCGGGTTTCGGCATGGATTCGGGAACAAATGCGAGTATTTGGAATTCCGTGTCAATTTCAAAATTATGTGGTCAATCAGCAAAGCTACCGCAATGTGGTGTGCAAATTGAATATCGGTGCTGCGCAAAAAACGATTTTTGGTGCGCATTACGATGTTTATGGGCAGCAGCAGGGGGCAAATGACAACGCTTCTGGCGTTGCAGGTGTAATCGAAACAGCACGAATTTTGGCGCAGGAAAAGAATAAACTTAGTCAAAATGTTGAATTTGTTTTTTATACCTTGGCAGAGCCACCATTTTTTAAAACCGAGTCGATGGGCAGTTTTATACATGCCAAATCGGTACAGGCTGAAAAGGAAAAAATCCGTGCGGTGTATGTGCTGGATATGATTGGTTATTACGATAAAAATTTGGTGCAAAATTACCCAATCGGTTTAAAGTGGATTTACCCAAGTCATGGCAATTTTATTGTGGCATTGAGTAATATGCAGTCACGTGAAATGAGTGCAACCTATTGCAATACGATGCAGCGTTTGAACCAGTTGCAATGTGAGCGCGTGGTGGCACCGACTTTCATCAAGGGTATAGATTTTTCAGATCATTTAAATTATTGCTCTGTACACGACAAATTTCACAGAACCCTTATCCTATCAGGATTCTGCTTTCTTAAAATTGCCAAAATTTCCTTAAACTCTTCTTTTTTCCCAAAACCAATTAAACGCTGAATCGCCATTTGAACATAGTCTAAACCATAGCGAAATAAACTCATTGAGAGTCGTCCATGCTTCTTTATTTTTATCGCTTTTTTTTGATTATGTTGCCATTCACCCGTTAAGTAACACCAACAGAAGCTTATAGCTAACACCGCAATCAATTTTTTCACTCGTCTAGGGTCTGTCAAGCGCGTATTTTCAAGATTAAACCCGCGTCCTTTGAGACAA
>NZ_JACASN010000055.1:0-7281 GCF_013390985.1 Acinetobacter sp. Swhac1
TTTCGACGAATTTGTATTTTATTCCAGCTTATAGCCCTGAGTTAAATCGAATCGAGATGGTATGGAAGCAGATGAAATATTATTGGCGAGATTTTCAAGTCATGACAGCTGATAAAATAGAGCAATGAGTGGAGAGAGTATCAAACCAATTCGGAAAAGAATACATGTTTACTTTTTAATGACAGCTTATCGCTCAAAAGGTGGTTTTTTAAATTCAGTATTTATTTTAAAGCTCGCTTGTATAAATAAAAAGCATCATCCATATAATGAATATAACGATTTATCAATCATAAATAATATAAATGATGTTTTAAGTATAGATCAGCAAAAAATCTATTTTTTAAATTCAGTAATATTAATAGGCTGATCTTTGACTAACTCAAGTACTCCTTCACCACCTTTAAAGTGAATAGATACACCATCATCATTGCTCAGTAAAATACCGCTACCAGATACAGTACGTTTTAAATGATAAACTGTGTCTGAATTATCTACCATTTCTGCAGTTTCAAAATTATCTGAAGATTTTAATTCAATGGTTAAATCTTGTGGGCCATTAAAATAAATAACTTGTGTTTCTGCAGGTGCATTACTTTGTACTTTTTCTTGGCTCACTTCATTATTTGAATTTGAGTTACATCCCATTAAACCGAATGCAAGTAATGTTGCCCCTAAAATATATTTCATTTTTGTACCTTTTCTAAAAAATTGAAGCAAACTTATACTAATGACTTTAACTTTTGATAAAAAGATGGAATTACACTTTTATACTAAATTTTACTGAAAGTAATGAAGCTAAAGTTGACTAAATAAATCAGGAATTGTCTTCTTTAAAAATTAATGCAAAAAAATATAGCACTATATGTTTCTTTAAATAAAACCTACATACACTCACATTCCTTGATCTTGAATTATTGTATGTTCATGTCATCTTAATTTTTGAATTTCAGCTATGAGTAAAAATAAAATGTACGATGCTCAGGTTTTACAGCAACAATATGAGCAATGGCATGATTTACATCGACAGATGCGAGAAGCGCAGCAAAAATGGCAAGCTGCAGAAAAGCTCTGGCAAGAATTACAGGCCTATTATCAAAGTGAACAATGGCTTGAGGACTATGAAAATGCGCCTGAACTTAGCTGCCGCGAAGGGGAATATTCTATATTATCGCAAGATACGCTATGGAATGCTTTAGAAGAGCGTCGCCAACAGGCAATTGATTGGATGAAACTGAGTTTAAGTGTGATTGAGAATTAAACTTAATCCAAACTTACATCTAATTTATTTTGATCAATAAAACTATCATCACAGTTTTATTCAGTAAATTTACTGCATATTTAATCAGTTATGTTATTTTGAGTTGGTTTGAAGAAATTAAAAACGAGTATCAACATGAAAAAGTTATATAGTGTTTTGGCTGTTTTAAGTGTGGCAACTTTAGCTGCGTGTAGTAATCAGCCTATCAATGAACAAACTCAGGTGCCACAGACCATGCAAAATTGTGTCCCAGAATCTGCTGCGCAGTTAGTTGGTAAAACAGGTTTGACTGAAACACAAATTAAAGCGCTTACCCGAGCTGAAATTGTGAGAATGGTTACACCAGGTCAGCCTGTAACAATGGATTATCGTATGAATCGCGTCACTGTGGTGGTCGATCCGAAAACTAAAATTATTCTACAAGCTTCTTGCGGCTAAACAATTTTAAGAAATTTTCTCAATATTACCCTGAAAATTTGATCTGATTTTCAGGGTTTTTCGTTTTAATCAGCCAATCACTCAAAATTAAAGTACTACAGTGTTAATATATCGGTTGTCTTAAAATTTTAGATCAGGTTAGAAATGCACTTATTTATGTGTTTGAAAAATCAAGGAAATATACATTGATGCAAGCCTTGAATATATCGACACGCTTAGGTGGATTCTACTTTTTTTACTACGCAATTGTTGGGACGTTTTTGCCTTTTTGGAGCCTGTATTTAGAAGATCAGGGCTTTAATTATCAGGAAATTGGTGTTTTATCTTCTATTGCCATTTTAACGCGCTTTTTCGCGCCTTTTATTTGGGGATGGATTGCCGATAAATCAGGCAAACGGATGCTTTTGGTGCGCATCGCAACTTGGATGGAAGCCAGTATTTGGTTACTGATTTTTATTGTTCCGAATAGCTTTCAGTCTGTTGCATTACTCATGCTAATTTTTAGCTTTTTCCAAAACGCAATTTTGGCACAATTTGAAGGCGTGACTTTGTTTTGGTTGGGCGAGAAACGTGCGGAACTCTATGGCAAAGTGCGTAAATGGGGCTCTATAGGTTTTATTGTCGGGGTTTTTGGCATAGGTGCTATTTTGGAAATTATACCAATCTCCATGTTACCGATGTTGCTACTCAGTATTTCTTTACTGGCATTTCTATGGTCATTCAGTATTCAAGAACCAAGCTCCGCACCCATTGCACAAAAACAACTTGAACCCTTATTGCCTATTTTAAAGCGCCCAGTAGTCTATTCATTTTTTATAATTGAATTGATTTTACTGTTTTCGCATGCGCCATTTTATAGTTTCTACAGTAATTTTTTAAGTCAGGCAGGCTTTAGCACAAGTCAGATCGGTTTCTTGTGGTCTGTTGGAGTGATTGCTGAAATTATTATGTTTGCTTACGCAAGTTTGTTTTTAAAGCGTTGGTCTTGGCGTTCACTGGTTGCTGTATGTTTAATTTTGACAGGCTTACGCTGGGTAATTGTCGGTTTATTTCCATCCATATTTTTTGCGCAATTTTTTGCACAAAGTGTTCATGCCTTTAGTTTTGGCTTATTTCATATCATTGCCATGCGGGTGATTTTTCAAAACTTTTCTGCAGGGCAACAAGGTCGCGGGCAAGCACTTTACAGTACCATGTGGGGGTTAGGGGTTGCACTGGGGAGTATTTTGGCAGGGCATTATTGGGATATTGTTTCAGGCGAATGGATTTTTATTTTTGCAGGATTATCTACACTGATTGGTCTGTGTTTTATTTGGGGATTGCCAAAGCAATTAGAATCGCAGTTAATGTCGAGCGATATGAAAGCCTAGATTGGTGATTTTGCAGTGATACCGTTCTTTTATCAAAAATAGAAGCAAGCAAAGTTGGATGGGTATAGTTTGCTTGCTTCTTACTAATTGATTGCTACATTAAATAGGGATTTTAGCGTATTGCTGCCACCACGGTTGAGCTGCTTCGAGTTGTGCAGCCAGTTGTAAAAGCACATCTTCACGTGCAAAAGGCGCAATAAACTGCGAACCCAATGGTAAGTTATCTTTATTCCAATACAAAGGCACAGACATTGCAGGCAGCCCTGTAATATTGGCAAGTTGAGTAAATGGCACCCATTTTAGGTTTTCTTTGACAATGCGATCGACCAATTTACCTTGCGCTAACCAATGTGCTTTACCTGCATGTAGTAGTGTTTTTAAAATTGGTTTTTGCCATGCAGGAGTTTTAACTTCGCCATTTTTTGGTGCAACTGAGGCAGTTGCAGGGATGAGGTATAAATCATAACGCTCAAAGAATTGATTCATTTGCGCGACATATACCCCCCAATTATTCAAATTACGAATGTAATCTACTGACGTGGTTTTTGCGCCAAAGGCAGCCAAAGCCAAAGAGTCTAGCTCAAAATTATCGGAATGATTTGGCAGGCGAGTTTGAATTTCAGCAATTAAATAAGCAAATTGGCTAAACCATGTGGTAATGAAATCTTTGGCCAATTGCATGCCATCAATAGCAGGACGGTCTTCAACCACTTCATGCCCTAAAGATTCTAAAAGCTGTACGGTTTTTTGAATGGCATTGATGGCATCTTGTGAAACAGCTGTACCAATCGGAGATTGGGTCGAATATGCGATTCTTAATTTTTTTGGCGCTTGCTGAATTGCATCTAAATAACTGCGTTCAGGAGCTTCAATTTTGAAAAGTGAATGACCATCTGCGCCATGCGTTGCATCGAGCATTGCCGCACTGTCACGTACACTTTTACTTAAAATATGTTGCATCGCTGCACCATGCATGGCTTCACTGAGTTGTGGCCCCCACGGGGTGCGTCCACGACTTGGTTTTAAACCAAACAAACCACAGTAAGACGCAGGAATACGAATTGAACCACCGCCATCACTTGCCCCTGCAATCGGCACAATACCTGCCGCAACTGCAGACGCAGAACCACCAGAAGAACCACCACTATTGTGTTTCAAATTCCATGGATTTTTACATGCACCCCAAGCATCTGGCTCGGTTATCCCTTTAATCCCAAATTCAGGCGTGTTGGTACGTCCAAAGGTAACGATTCCGCTATTTTCCCAACGATTTACAATTTCTGCATTTTGTTCTGCAAGATGATGCGCACGTTTTAAACCCTGACAACCAAATGAAGTCGGATAGCCTGCATATTGTTGAAATAAGTCTTTGACTAAAAAGGGCACACCTGCAAATGGGCCTGTTAATTTTGTTTGTGTGCGCTGCCGTGCATGTTCATGCATAGGAATAATAATGGCATTTAATTGTGGATTGGTTTGTTCAGCACGTTGTAACGCAATATCTAATAATTCTGAGGCCTGAACATCCTTTTTGGCAACGAGCTCTGCCAAGCCTAAAGCATCATATTGGAGGTATTCTGCAAGTTTCATTTCAATCCTGAAAATCTGTATTGTCAAATTGATGTTGTATGCTATTTTTGTTTAAGAAGCAAGAATGACCCGATTACGACCTTGCATTTTTGCCTGATATAGCGCCTGATCTGCCTGAATAATTAAATCTTGTAAAGGGAGATTGGTGGGTAAGTGTGTATGTGACACGCCCATGCTTACTGTAAAATGAATGGGTTCAAGGTTTTCTAAATTTAACGCTTGATGTTCAATACACATACGAATACGTTCTGCAATGCGTTGAGTTTTATTTAAGTTATTATTGTTCAGCAAAATAATGAACTCTTCACCACCAATGCGACAAAATAAATCGTGATCACGTAAATTGCTTTTAACGATGTTAGAGAGATGTTGCAAAGCACGGTCACCGACATAATGCCCATATTGATCATTCATTTTTTTAAAATCGTCGATATCTAACATAATTAAAGACAATGAATGATTGTTTTTATGCTTTAAAGCTTTTTCACTTAACTGAGTAAAACTACGGCGGTTCAGTGTTTCGGTTAAACTGTCATGATTTGCCAAATACAATACTTCTCTATACAACTGATTTCGGTTTTGGCTAATCACACATAAAATTAACGTGGCAAGACCTAAAATAATTAAACCCACACGAATAGAAATAATGGTGGTTAAATAACTCGAATTCACTTGATCTATAAACAAGCCTGTGACGCTGTGATACAGAGTTAAACAGACCAAGCTATTAATCAGTGCCAAATTGAAAAGTTGATAGCTGGCAGCTGCCCAAATTAACGCAGCCAATGGATATAATAGTGCGCCTGGCCCATAGAAAATATGGGTGCAGGCGATTGAGATCAACAATGCAAAAAAAGGTAAGGCATCCCGAATTTGAATTTCTTTAACATATTGATTGTTTATAAGTTCTTTGACTTCAGACCAACGTGGGGCAGCCAAAATCAAAGGTAAGACAATCACCACATTTAAAATTTCACCAGACCACCAAGTAAAAAAATCAATCCAGCGATTTTCTGCCAACATAAAGCTATGTGGTAAATTCGGCAGCAGAAGAATGGCAAATAAAGCGCCGAAGAAGCAGCCTAAAGTCACAGCAATAATATGTGGATACAGCTCTGACACATTATTATTGCTCGCTGGAAGTTTAGCGCGGGTATAATTAAAGAAAAACAACCCACTAAAAACAGCAACAAAGTTTGAAAGCGTTAAACCTAGCGTCATCAGCAAGGTATTGTCTGTAACTAAATCGGCACCCATATAGCCAATAAATGCACCCAAAATTCCACCAAAACTTTTTAAAGATGGAAAGCGAATGAGTAGCCCCAACAAGAGGGCGTTGCTTGGCCAAAAAAAAGAAAAGTAGCTAAGTGGGCGAGTAAAAATACCCAATAAACAAGAAAAAAATACCACAACGGCTAGCAGTCCAAAGGCAAATATTTGCTTTTGAGTCGAAGATATAGTTTGCGGTATGCTAAAGTTTTGCAAGTACTAAACTCACTTTTGCAATGGTTTGATAATTAAGAAAAAAACTTGAATGAGTGTGACGTTCACAACAGAAAGGCGATCATATCAAATAACCATTACCTACAAAGTCGATTAAATGTAAACTAAGTCACATTTTCGTTAAATAAAATTGTTGTCTTATGTTTATGCTTGCAGATTTGGATTAAAAATATGCTAAGTTGTCTAAACGGTTTATATCTTTAAATAAATGTATGAAAAAAATATATCTAACCACAGTTTTAAGCTTATGTTCTGTCTGCACGATTGCGAATGAAAATACAACAATAGATTCAGCCAAGTTAACGCCAGTAGCAGCAGAAACGACCAATAAATTTCGTGTGGTGACCCGTCCAGAAATTGTGGGGCTGTGGGGCATGCAAATCCCAAATAATCGTAAATGTATTGAATATTACAACTTTAAAAGTAATAGCGATGTGGTGATTAAAAGCGGTCAAGAATGGTCTGCAGGTGTATATGATTATCAACCTTCACAAGACCCTGCAAATTCGTTACCGGCTTTAATTTTGCAAGTTAAATATGACAATAATGAAGTGGATTGTTCTGGATATCAGGAAGACCAAACAGGGGACATTTCACAATATTTTGTAAAATGGAAAAATGCGCACACCATTAATTTCTGTAGTAATGAAAAAGCAGAACAATGTTTTGCGACGTTGTACCGCGTCCTGCCTTAAACTTTTCATTATTTGGTCTATTAGAGATCTTTTATAAACTCGTACCCCTCATCCTGTAGCGCGTGTATTGATCATCTAGAGCGCTAAAGCACAAAAGTAGTGAATTTCAATCTTTCATTAGACGAATTATTGATGATCATTTTTCGAATCCAGAATCAATTAACAAGAGCGACACATTTTAGTGAGTTGAAAAGTTAGGTGAATTCTTAGAATCATTAGACTTTTTCAACCAGCAATGACCTTATTACATAAATTTGGAGCAAGCTGTGATTTAAAGGTTTGAGGAAATTTAAATATAATTAACCTGAGTTCGATGAAATCCATTTAGCCTTTTAGCATATTTTGGAAAGTTGGCTTATTGGGATTCAAACAATAAGCCACTACAGCAGCCATGATATTCACCATGAAGTTATTTACCGAACGATGA
>NZ_JACASN010000056.1:0-7197 GCF_013390985.1 Acinetobacter sp. Swhac1
CTGCGAGGATTACTCCAACATGCAACTTAACCAACCTATACAACTACTTCCAACGCTCCGCCTATGTGAGATCCCCTGTAAGCGGTTTAGCCTTGCGACTATCGCTACGATGCACCAGTGACACTTATTCCCTCCACATGCAACGCATATCTTCCTTAAAAAAGGCGCACAGAAGTAGATAAAGCTCGACCGTTAGGTGCTTATTTGATGATTTAAACTGCTGAATTAACGAAGGACTTCAAATTGAGGCTTGTCAAACTGTTCTAATTCTTTAAAATAGATAGTGGTACTAGCCTTTAAGGTGAATATCAGTATGAGTTGCAAGCTCTGCCGATCTTTCGTTAATTGATGTTGCAAGCATCAAATAACTGTACCCATCGAATTTAAAACTAATGGACAGATTTCGCAAGAGACCTGTCCATTATTTTTTTTGATTACACCTAAGAATTAAGCTGAAATTCCTATTCTTTGGACTATTAATGTCAAAACTTCCTAGATTTCATAACAAGCACATCGAAAAACGTAAGTATTCAAATAGCCTCCTAGCCAAATCTATTTCTTCTAAAGTACGTTTCTCTAATAAAACATTTTTTAATGTTAATTTGAGAGGATCCCGCCTACGATCATGTTCATTCAAAAATATAAAAATTGTTTTATCTGATTTTTCAGGAGTAATCTTAAATAAGAATAGGTTTACGAATGTTCACTTCAAAAAGTGCGTATTTTATGCTGCTATTTTTAGAGATTGTCGCTTTAAAAATTGCACATTTGAAAAATGCATTTTTATTAATACAAATACAGAAAGCCTAAATCACTCGATATTAGACTGTTCTAAAAAATATAATTTTTACGAAATGAAAATTCCTGATGACTTAAAAGATCAACTAACAGAATATAGAAATATTCCAATACTGCAAAAAAACCGTTTACTTCATCTAAAAGGGGGAAGAATCAATACCGCAACCTTATTCATTCTCCTATCCAAAATATCCAAATACAAGCTGCTAAATGGTCTTAAAAAAATTTATATTGAGGAACAAAGTAAAGTAAAAATACTTAGCACTTTCAAACTCCTTGAAGAAATAAAGAACCTAGTTGACACTAACACCGCATTCAAACAGAATAATGGTGCTCTGCCCCATCCAATCGAAAGGTTGGATAGTTAAGACAATCACTGGGAGCTCACTATTGGATGTAACAATTCAATTAATAGTCTAATTACTGACATTCTGGGAGGGCTTACTATGTTAGGCCGCATGGACACAACGCAGGTCGCATTGATACACCAAATTCTAGCTGCGGCAGATGAGCGAAATCTGCCGCTCTGGATCGGTGGGGGCTGGGCGATCGATGCACGGCTAGGGCGTGTAACACGCAAGCACGATGATATTGATCTGACTTTTCCCGGCGAGAGGCGCGGCGAGCTCGAGGCAATAGTTGAAATGCTCGGCGGGCGCGTCACGGAGGAGTTGGACTATGGATTCTTAGCGGAGATCGGGGATGAGTTACTTGACTGCGAACCTGCTTGGTGGGCAGACGAAGCGTATGAAATCGCGGAGGCTCCGCAGGGCTCGTGCCCAGAGGCGGCTGAGGGTGTCATCGCCGGGCGGCCAGTCCGTTGTAACAGCTGGGAGGCGATCATCTGGGATTACTTTTACTATGCCGATGAAGTACCACCAGTGGACTGGCCTACAAAGCACATAGAGTCCTACAGGTTCGCATGCACCTCACTCGGGGCGGAAAAGGTTGAGGTCTTGCGTGCCGCTTTCAGGTCGCGATATGCGGCCTAACAATTCGTCCAAGCCGACGCCGCTTTGCGGCGCGGCTTAACTCAGGTGTTAGGCATACATGGAAATATAGCAATGAAAAATCATTATTCATTTGTTGGGGGTAGTGCGGGGAACTGGATTGTAACTAAACAAGATACAATTGTCGGCTCTCCCCTTGAGTTGGTTCAACGGATTGAAGTTGTTAATTCTCCTGCGGCTAATTTTGCTTCAAGAGGTGCTTGGGTATTGCAGGGCTTTACGAGCAATGTACGTTACACCAATCGAAATGAAATTGTAAAACTTCAATCAGTACAAGAGGGTTTAAATAGAAATAGTTCTTTATGTGCTGCTCTTATTCCCATAAAGAAAAATGCAGTATGGTGGTCTATGTCTCAAGATGAACGTAGGTCAATTTTTGAAGAGCAATCACATCATACTGAAATCGGATTAAATTATCTTCCAGAAATTGCTCGCCAATTGCATCATTCGCGTGATCTTGGAGAACAATTTGATTTTATAACGTGGTTCGAATTCGCGCCTGAACATAAAGAATTATTTAATAAGTTACTGAAGCAATTACGATCAACAAAAGAATGGCAATTTGTTGATCGTGAAATTGATATTCGCTTAGAGAAAAATGCCTAACTTGCGCATCAACAGCGACAAGTACCCAGCCGATTGTTGTGTTATTTTTGATGGTTCTGAGGTAGTCTCAGTTTTTAATTTTGTTGTGGGTACTTGCGCGTTATGCGGGTAGTTAGGAAACACTGCTACCGTTATCGGATTTACTGCTTTACTACTAACCTTGTTAATTCAACATTTGCAAAATAGTCTGACCTTTCGATTGTTTGGGGTGAAATTCTTATCTTAAAAATCTAAATATTCTTTTAGATCTAATGCAGATTGCTCGATAAAATCGTATGTATTAATACAACGACAGTAAATAAATTTTGTTAAAACCTCTAAATCATTTTCTAGATTACGGTTAAAAATAATCGGTTCATGATGAGCAATCCTGTTTCTTAATTCACGTAATTGATCTGTCCAATCGTAAAAAATTTGCCTGTTTTCAACTGTTGCATTAGGAAAAATAGAATTAAAACATCCCTGCCAAATACGTTCTTCATAATTAGCCATAAGCATCTTTTGCCAGAATACAAATTTAAGCTCAGGGATCATTTTACTAGGCGAATCTGGGAACTTCTCTTTAGCACTATCAAACATACTTTTAGGGCTATACCTCCCTCTACGGCTAAGGCTTCGAATAAAAGCTTCATTTTCATGCCAACTATTTGTTTCATTACACCTAAAAGATATTTCTATTGCCTGAACAACAGCATTTCTCAGAACAACTTCAAAATAATTTAATAAGTAAAAAAACTTATTGGAAATTATTAAATTACGTTCATAAAGCATCAATACATCAGATTTTTCATATGGTTCACCTTTATCTTTATAGAAATTTTCATACTTAGATAAGCGTGGTATAGATAAAGCCTGCTCTATCTTAAGCACTGCATCATTTGACAATTCCACCGTATATACCCTAATATATAGTTGTAAGTTTGAGAGACTGCGGATCTAAGATCTTCCCTCCCAAGCGCTAAGATTCAAAAAAGCCTTTCATTAACGTGAAAGGCTTTTTTCTTTTTTTGGTCAATTAAAAGCTTACATATTGATTGTAATTGAAATATTTTCTTGAGGGACATCAAAATAATTAGCTAATAGTCTCTTAGCTTCAGGAATAGATATTTTATCCAGTGTTTTAGAAGAATTATCTTCATTTAATTTGGTAAATTTCAGCTCATTCAAATCGATATTCATCTCTTCTAATGAACTATAAGAAACTGGATTCCGATTACCATCCCACATATTGGGAATAGATATATCAGCATATTCGGAGATATTTATTATCCATCTACCATCTGCATCTTCTTCTTGAGATTGGCTGATACTAGATATTTTGCCAACTAAAAATGCAGTGTGATGATCAGCCTCTGGTTCTCCCCAAGATTGTTTCCTATTTTGCACACAAACTAGATAATCGCACTTTCCTGCATTATGAGCATTTAGTCTCCAAGACTGACTACCACCTTCTTTTAAAATTCTAGTCTTTCCACGAGCAGTTAGTACTACTACACAGTTATTATTCATAACACCACCAAAATATATAAACAAGCCTATACTACATTCAATATAGCTAAATTTAAACATTAGTACAAGCTAATACTAAGAAATAAACACCAACATACTAGAAAATAATTACATCCCAAAATCCATACCTCGATCTTGCTTAGGTCGAGGTTTTTCTATCTCTTGTTTACGCTCATTCATCTGGACGAGATTTTTTTCAATATCTCGGATGTTTCGAGCAAATTCTGCTGCGCTTTGGCTACTTCTGACGAGACAGAATGCTGTGTGGTTGAGATTCTCTCCAGAATTTCTTCGTTGTTGGCTGTGATAAGGCTCATCTCTCGGACTTTGCCATTGATCTGCTCGGTATAGCTTGCTGTACTTCGTTCTAGCTCGTGAAATTGCTTCTGCATTGTCGCTAATGATTTCTGTGCTTGCTGTAAGCTTTGCTGATCGCTCTTGATTGTCTTTGATTGTGCTGACAAGGCTTGGATAATTTTGGTTTGCATTGTGTCTAAAGCTTGCTGTTGCTTCTGCAATTGCACTTGTTGTTGCATTAATTGTTGCTGTTGTTCTTCGATGATTCTCAATAATTGTGTTTCTAATTCGGTCATCGTTTAATACCCCATTGGAATCATGTAGCCGTTCTGCCATTCGCCTGCGTTCTTGTTGATCTGAATACATAGGCGCTGTGCTTTGCTGTCTGGTCGCTTGCATGTGCTGATCGTCAAACTGCCCCCCGATCGGTTCAAATGGTCGACCCTCATTTGCTTCTCGTTGATCACTGTATTTAGCGTCTGCATCTCGCTGTACTTGTTTTTGGTGACGAGACCAAGCGAGAAAATCGCTATAAGCAAAATAACTGCTGCTGAAATCAGTCCCATATTCAAAATAGTAAGTTTTTTCTGTACGGCTTGATTCTGGGCTTGCTGTTCTTGGCTCTGTATTTGCTCGTTTAATTGCGTTAAATGGCTCAATTTCGATTGCAGCAAGGTTTGATACTGGCTTAACTGCTTCTCGACCGTCTGGGCGTTGTTTTGAATGCTCTTGGCTATTTTCTCGTCCGACTGTTGGATAGCGGTCGCAGTGATATTGGCTCTTGTGTTCAAGCTGTCTCTGATAGTCTGTGACGTTTGCTCGATACCGCTCAGAAGTTGTTCCTCTGTATTCTTCAATTCGTTGTTGTACTTCTTGTCGATATTCGCCAGTAGCTCTAAAGCCTTGCTCATAAATCTCGCCCTCTAAACGGATGGGACGTTTTGCGCCCTCATACGGGTTTTCAATGGATATGGAGTTTTTTACTTGTCGGGTGACATTGATTTGATTCGATTCAAGCCATTGCACCAATTCTTGCCGATCGGCAACTTCCCCATTAGAAACCGCTCGGTAAACACGTTGATGTAACTGCTCTTTAAAATCCTTAATATCTTTGGGCAGGTTCTTTTTATTTAAAAATAGCTGTCGATGCTCCGGATCATCGGGGTCATACAGTGAATGTTCGGTATTGGTGATCTGCTTAAATAGATCGACTCGATCTAAATCGACTGGCGCATAGAATGGCTGTAGGCGTTTGCCTGTTGAAAGCTCAACATTGGGAATCACAAAATTAAGCTCAAGCCTTGTCTCACCTGTGTCCTGATTAATTTTGTCTTGGTGCTGCACCCATAAAATTTGATATTGGTCTTTATCCAGTCCTGGAAATAAACATTCCTCAAAATTTTGCATGATTTTCTGTTTATCCTCGTTAGATAAATCATGCTCATAAAAGGACAAACAACCACTGGTATATTTTTTGGCAAAAGGACTGCTATCAATCAATTGTGCTGTCAGCTCTACATCACCACTAAGCACTTGTGCGTGTTCACGCTCTCGATCTTCACCCAATAAATAATCAATACAACCTTTTGATAAACCTGAACCATGTCTAAAAAAATCAACGATCATCTGGACGTAACTCCCGAAGCTGTTGATCAATTGAAATCAATAAATGAAGTAATTTCACTTTATCGAAAGCACCAGTACCCGCAATATCTGTATTTACTGCTTTGGCAATCTGATTCACATTATTACCAATCCGACTAATTTCTAAAATTAACGCTCGCTCTGTCTTGCTATACGAAGATTCAACAACCTTTGTTGCTTTAATTTTTTGGTCATCTTCTGCTTTGGAATTATGAATTTTAGTCGCTTTCTCTACTGCTGCTTGTCTAAGCAACTTTGCAATCGAACCATAAGGATTATTGGAATCGAGCAATTGATATTCTGATTCTGAAAGTCTGACTTTAAAGGTTCGTTCTCGAACTGCTTTGCTCTGTTTGTTTTCTTGTTCCTGTCCTGACATTTCAATCTACCCTGCTTTGGCTTTTGTAAGCTTTAAATTGGAAAATCTTTGATTTTTCTGTTTAAAGCTTTTCGGGGGTATCGGGGGTGAAGCCCCTGATCAAGGTCACAGACTATCACTGTTTAACGAAGTTAAATAGGGGTAGCTGTGTATCCTTGCTTATTTAAAAATGGACGAGTGAAATTCAATAAAAACTAATCAAATGACACGGTATATAAACTCTAGTAGGTATTGGCATGAATCTTGTAAAAACAAATGCGCTCAACTCTTTCTCACCGTCCCCACATCCCTCGCTTTGCTCGGGCTGATGGTGAACGTTGAGAGAGTTTCGGCAATACTTTCCCTAAGAGGCTTTGATTTAAAAAAATCAAATATCCTCTTAAGTATTGCCGATTAACCTGTAATTGGGCTGACGGAGCCACGCATCGGTCGTATCCGCACATGGTTTTGCTGACCATGCAGACAAGGACTAAAGGTTTTGCACCTTCTCCCACGCGCTCCCTGTCGAAGTATGGTGGTATCTCTGCGAGGATTACTCCAACATGCAACTTAACCAACCTATACAACTACTTCCAACGCTCCGCCTATGTGAGATCCCCTGTAAGCGGTTTAGCCTTGCGACTATCGCTACGATGCACCAGTGACACTTATTCCCTCCACATGCAACGCATATCTTCCTTAAAAAAGGCGCACAGAAGTAGATAAAGCTCGACCGTTAGGTGCTTATTTGATGATTTAAACTGCTGAATTAACGAAGGACTTCAAATTGAGGCTTGTCAAACTGTTCTAATTCTTTAAAATAGATAGTGGTACTAGCCTTTAAGGTGAATATCAGTATGAGTTGCAAGCTCTGCCGATCTTTCGTTAATTGATGTTGCAAGCATCAAATAACTGTACCCATCGAATTTAAAACTAATGGACAGATTTCGCAAGAGACCTGTCCATTATTTTTTT
>NZ_JACASN010000057.1:0-6674 GCF_013390985.1 Acinetobacter sp. Swhac1
CGAATACCTGTCTTAGCTACGCTAGACACCCTTGGCCGCAAGGATTACAAATTAAGAAAAATTCCGCAAGTTTTTGTCTATTGAAAGAATAAATAATCTCCCAACTGCTATCTATTTAACATAATGGTGGTTATACGAAATCCACCACCACCAGTTGTTAGAAACCATTTAAAGTGTCTGTATTCTCACCATTAAAAATGTCTGGTTTATGATGATCTAAATAACTTCTCAGGATATGACTCTATGAACGACACTGAAAATCAAAAAAAACTCCCATTCTCAGAGGATGAATTACTCGAAAATATAGATGAATATAAAGCACATGCAGATGAAATTGCTGTGCTTACAGAAACCGAATTCGATTATTCATATTTCAAACACTCTACTCCATTTTTTCAAAAATAAATTAATTACTGTAGAGACAAAACCCTTGCTACATAAGGTTTTGGAGTCGTTTGTCTAAAAATAATCATAAAACAACCTAGAGCCTGTTTATTTCCTCTTTGTATCCTTAAACGGATAAGATTTTAGAAAAACCGATGGCTCAGAATTAAAAATCATTTAACTTTTATTTGTAATTGTAAACCGAAAGTATCGAGTAATTTCTGCATGGATTTCAAAGTAGGATTGCTCCCTGGTTGCTCCATTTTTTGCAGTGTCTGTGGCGCAATCTTAGTAATTTTAGCCATATCATTCAGTGTTAAATGTAGCTCTGTTCGAATAAATCGAGCAACTTGATAAAAAGACCAGTCTGGATGATTATTGATGGTTTCAAGCACAGATAGTCTTTTTTCCATTTGTTGAATAGGGGTCAATGGTTTAAAACGTTTATCCATGGCTGATCTCCTCCAACTGCTGGCAAATATTGATTATTCGATATTGGCTATTTTCCAGAATTTCATCCGCTACTTGAAGAGCCTGCATCTTTTCTAACAGTCCCCGATAAATTGGTAACTGTTCAATTAATAAAGTTTTAATTTCTTGTGGATCAATCGAAGTGCTTTCAGCTATCTGCTCAATCACACAACTCAAAAGTGGCATACCACCATGATCATCTCTTTCCCAACGAGTAGTACGTGCAATACCATCAGGATGTAACCACATTGGCGCAAAATCAAATAATGGTGTGAGCTGAATTTTACCATTATTGAAGCGTTGGATTGCTGTATTGCGAGTATGGTTATCTTTATTGCCTAAGGCAACATTTGCGAGATCACGCTTCAAATACTCAAATACTTCCTGCTTTGGTTCGGTACAAGCCTCCATAAGCAGGGTACATATTTGATTATGGGTCATTCTAACCCCAAAGCCCGCCTTCCCACCTAGAGATGCAAGGCTTTCCTGAGCAATTCTTTCAACTTTGCCATTAATTACTTTGCGATCAAATCTTGGAATAAACAAAGTCTTGCCATGTAGCTCAAGATCCCGGTGTACACGTAGTTGCAAGTACTGAGCGACTTTCATATACAAAGCTTCGTTCATCAGGATTTTATTCAAATTTTGATCACTGCCGCGGCTAAATTTAACCAACCAATGCTGCTTAACTTGATCATCTGGAAGAGTATGATCTAGATAGAAAAGATCATCATAACCTTGTGTTAACAACAATTTTGGCCACTCACCCTGAATACCAGATGAACCGGCAATAAAAAGTCCATAAGATGCGAGCGATTCAATAAACTTCTCTTTACGTTCAATAATTTTGCTTAGGCTAAATCCCTGATTTTGCAGCTTTGGGAAATGACTCTGTAACCACTCATGAGCCTCTTTGACTCGCAGATTCCCAATTGGATTTCCTGCGCCTGCTTTTAAAAGCGCCCAGTCCGCTTGTTCCTGAACATTCTCAGAAAAATCAAGCTGTCTTAGTAATTCTTTGCGACCGTATCCTTGAGGTAATAGATCCATAAGAAATGCTGGCCAAGTTGATTCCAATCTATTTTGGACGTTCACCGGTAAGTCATAAGCAAGCGCATGACCATCTCTTAGATCCATATATGAAATAGCATATTCGAACAAATATGATGTACGTGTAGCTGCCTGCCATCCAGCATTTTGATCATCCGTAACCTCAACCAAAGCACAGTCATGCCATTCATAGTCTTGGTAGATTTGCAGTGTACAGTATTGCTTCATAATTTTATTAAAATAGTAAAATATAATGATTTTATTGATTATATATCTATTTTAATATAAAAGTATAATTAAACTAAAAATCTCAATGATCACTCTAGGTGTCTAAGAAGAACTTATACATTTCTCAAAATTGCAATAAACTCATCTGATTTGCAGTAGAATTGATCAATATTAGGTTAAATCTCACCTCCTTATATTTTAGCTATCCTTTACATCATGTCAGAACGTCAACAACTCAGCCTTAGTGAATACCTTGCCACTGTACAGGAAGTCATCCATCTGACTTTTGATGGGGCAGTGTGGGTCAAGGCTGAGATCCGTAATTTAAGTATTAAAGGCGGTCACTATTATCTTGAGTTGGCTGAGAAAGATGAAGAAAGCCATAAGGTGATCGCTAGTTGTAAAGGCACCATTTGGAAATTTACGGCACAAAAAATAGTTCTAAAGTTTGAACGAGAAAGTGGTATTGAACTGTCGAAAGACCTGAATGTACTGATCAAGGTCAAAGCTAGATTTGATCCGCAATATGGCTTCTCGGTCAATATCGAAGATATCGACTCTAGCTTTACTCTAGGAGACATCGCCAAACGCTATCAGCAGATTCTGCTGCGACTGACTGAGGAAGGCCTGCTCAATAACAATAAACAGTTGCCGGTACCCTTTGATATTCAGAATGTCTTGGTCATTGCACCGGAAAATGCTGCAGGGTTAGGTGACTTTAAAAAAGATGCGGATGCCCTGGCTCAGGCTGGTGTCTGCCATTTCGTTTATCATTCAGCAACTTTTCAGGGTAATACTGCTTCTGCCAGCATCATTCAGGTTTTGGGCCGTGCCTTAAGACAGTGGGCTCAAGATTACTTGATAGCACCAGACCTTATTGTGATTATCCGTGGTGGTGGAGCCGTGAATGACCTAGCTTACCTGAATGATTATGATCTGGCCGCACTGCTGTGTAAAAGAACTGTGCCGATCTGGGTCGGTATTGGCCACGAGAAAGACCACACTATTTTGGATGAAATTGCACACCGTTCCTTTGATACTCCGAGTAAAGTGATCGCAGGGATCCGTAACCTGATTGTGGAGCGAGTCAATGAAGTTAGTACTGCTTTGCAGACCATCAAGCTACTGTCACAGCACCAGTTGATCACCTACCAGAGCCAGAGTGATCAGTATCTGAAAACTATCAAAACTCTGACACAGAACCAGATCAATGAAGCCCAACGTAGAGTTGATATGCTGAAGAGTGATACTCAGTATCTTGCTCAACAACAGATTAAACTAGCTTCACAGCAGGTAGAGTCATTGATGAGGGAAACCTTGCTACAGAATCCACGTAATGTGATGGCCAAGGGCTATGCAATTGTCCGTAGCCAAGGCAAAGCCATCCGTTCCATACAGCAGATTACTGACCAGCAATTACAGATTGAACTTAAGGATGGCACCATTGATGCCACCGTGACACAGGTAAACGCACATGAACAATGAAGAACTAAGTTTCAAGAAAGGTTATGAAATTCTCAAGAAAAATGCCGAATTTCTTGAATCTCAGGAAGAACCGGATATTGATAACCTTATGGCGATCGTTGAAGAGTCCATGACTGCCTATAAAGCCTGCAAATTACGTATTGATGCTGTGCAACAGGCGTTGAATGACACCTTTAAAGAATAAAAATTCTAGGTCGAGAAAAGTCTAGAATGTTCTAGAAATAAAGGACATGAGATGGTGAAAACTGACAGTTAACCCAATAAATTTGCTTGAGCAGAGTTTTATTACTAACCACCTTTTCCTCGAGAGGTGTTACATGGATCCCAAACAACATACTTACGTTGTTAAATGGTTGACTGAGGATCAAGCCTGTGTCGGCTTATGTGTCGAGTTCTTCATTAAGCTGACTTAAACCAAATAGGTGAGGCTAATTAATTTAATGGCTGATCTTTAATAATCCCTGCCAGCTGAAATAGTTTTGGGTCAAATGGGTACGATTCATGGACCACTTTCGTTGTGGCAAGTAGCAGCTGCCAACAGCTAATTTAGTTTTCCCATATCTCGCCTGTACCGCTTCTAAAGTCTGCATGAGGCTTTCATTACTTTCACGCTGGCTGTGGTCCGTCAGCAGGTCAGGAGTAAAGCGCTGCTTAGCAATTAAATCCGTCAGAATTACACCACACTTTTTATATTTCACGTCAGATTTATAAATGTGTTCCAGCAGTTGCATAGCTGTTTTAATCAGATCCAAAACACAATCCGTCGGTTCAGGAAACTCAAAAGCCAACGATTTACTGTAATAGGGAACCTTTGAATCAAAAGGATTCGATTGCACAAAAGCAATGACACATCCACATAAGGAAGCGTCTGCTCGTAAACGTATGACTGCATCCTGTACATATTTGCCCATAGCCTCTTTGAGATCATCTAGCTCGGTAACTTTTTCACCAAATGAACGACTTGCTATGATTTGCTGTTTGGGGGGAGGGGCATCATCTAACTGCATACAAGAAACACCTTGCAGCTCCAATACTGTTCTTTGCATTACCACAGAAAAAAGGCTCGCCATGCGATGAGCATCTTGCATCACTAAATCTAGCACCGAATAGATTCCCATGGCATTTAGTTTTTTAACTAACTTACGACCAACGCCCCAAACTTCACCGACCTCAATGTCTGAATAAAGCATTTCCTGATCTAGGAAATCCATATTGAGTAAGTTACACACACCCTTGAAACCCTGTCTTTTTTTGGCAAGATGGTTGGCCATTTTGGCTTCGGTTTTACTACGACCGATACCAATCGAGACGGGTAAGCCAATCCAATCCAACAATCGTTGTTTCATGTGATGCGCATACTGAGTTAAGTCAAAATTTTGTGCATAACTGGTCAGATCTAAAAAACACTCATCAATTGAATAGATTTCCTGTTCATGTGGCGCAACAAAACTAGCCAAAATTGAATGAAAACGCTTGGACATTTCAGCATATAAAGCATAGTTACTGGATAACACCACGACCTGATGTTGCTGAACAATATCTTGTATTTGAAAGAGAGGAACGCCCATTTTGATGCCCAGCGCTTTGGCTTCATTACTTCTTGCCACAGCACAGCCATCGTTATTGCTGAGCACAATCACAGGTTTATTGTTTAGACTGGGATTAAATACCCGCTCACAACTGACATAACAGTTGTTAATATCAATCAGGGCATAAATCCGCTCGTAACTGCTCATCTGAACTTCTTGATCACACTGGTAACCACACCCCAAATCAGCATGGTTTGATTATCTTTCAAATGGATATCAGCAAAATCAGGATTAGCCGCCTGCAACCAGCATTGATTACCTTCAATCATTAAACGTTTAATCGTAAAATCGTTGTCAATCAATGCCAGAACAATATCCCCATGCTTGGCTTCAATACTACGGTCAACGATTAGCTTGTCATTCAGATCAATCCCTGCATCACGCATGGATAAGGATTCCACTTCAACGATAAAGGTTGCCTGTTGGTTTTGAATAAGAAACTCGTTTAGATCAAGGGTCTTATCGATATAGTCCTGAGCAGGGGAAGGGAAGCCTGCAGCAACTTTTTGCAAAGCAACAGGAATCTCATAATGTGTTTTTGTCTCAAGCAATGTAATAGAGGAAATATCGTTAAACTTTGGAGTGTCATTTTTTTTCAGGTATTTCTTGATTTCCAATACACGAGACTCTGGCACCCGAATGACCTTGGTCGGTTCGTTATAGACAAAAGGACGGCCAGAACCTTTGCGTGCACCACCATGCTTATTTTGAGTCATTTTTATTATCAATCTTGATTATGTAACATAATTAAGATTATAGAAAACTCAGTATGTAAAAACAATATTGTCCAACATAGTAAAGCCAATTTATATTTTTTTGCAGCTTAGTAATATTATCTACTACTTAGTGGAGGCGTATATTCAGCACTTACACCAGTATCATTGTTATTAGGGGGAGTACCCTCTATGCTCTCCACAATACTAATCATCACATCAGCACAGTTTTCACGAGCTGCTCTTGCTTTAGAATATTCTTCAGAAAAATAACATGCTTGCGCAGAGGCTAAGTCTGAAAATTCAATAATGATATGACGCTCATATTCAGATCCTTCTAGACAAGTAGATTTACCACCTCGTACAAGAAATTTAGCTCCATATTTTGCAAAGGCTAAAGGCGCTATTGACATATATTGTTTATATTTTTCCATATCATGAATAGTGACATGTGCAATCCAGTATGCGGACATATAAAATTTCCCTATGTTTAATAAGTGTAATACTCATTTTCTAACTATTTATTCATATCATTTGTCTAAAATGTATTTCGCAACTAGAGCTGCTTCATTAATATGTTCAGCCACAGCTTGTTTTGCTTTTTCAGGATCTTGGTGCAGATAAATTGCTTCACACATATTTTTAATACGTTGATAGCCAGAAATTTCACGCTTCGTCGATTTCATGGTAATTGCACGAAGACGACTAATTCGACCATTCAAACGTTGTACTACTTCCCAAGCAATATGATGTT
>NZ_JACASN010000058.1:0-6340 GCF_013390985.1 Acinetobacter sp. Swhac1
TGTAACTCATTGAAATGTGTCATCATATTCGTCGTCAGAAAACAAGTATTATGCCATTATTTCAATGAGTTATCTTTTTTTGTCGTGTACAAAGAAAAAAACCACTTTCTTTAGGAATATCGACAAGACTCATCGAACGTCATAAATACCAAAAACTGTTGGATGTAATAGGTAATTTAATTTTAAGGTAGTAGGGTGTGTTGACACTTTTAGCTTAAAAAAATAGCGAAGTAGTAAAATCAAATCGCCAAACCCAATTTTACTATTCGCTATGCCTCGTACCATGCTGACAGATCAACACTGGCAAAAGTTGAAAGTTATTCTGCGTAATTTATCCATTCACCACAACTCAAATTTACGCAATTTTATTGAAGCTATTCTCTATAGAATTAGAACAGGCTGTCCGTGGCGAGATATTCCTTCTTGTTTTGGTCATTCAAACTCTATTTTCAAACGTTTTAATCGTTGGTCAAGCAGCGGTAAGTTACTTAGATTATTCAAATTGCTAGCCTCATGCCCCGATATGGAGTGGATTTTTATTGATGGCTCTCATGTACGTGCTCATCAACATTCTGCCGGCATAGCGAATCAATCTATTTCTAAAAGTGTAGGAGGAAACTCCTCAAAAATACATTTGATTGTTGATGCACATGGCAATCCTATTGATTTCATAATTACCGATGGGACCACACATGATGTTAAAGTTGCACCTGATTTAATATCAACATTAGATTTAAAAGAGACAAAAGTGGTATGCGCAGATAAAGGCTATGATTCAGAACCACTGCGTGAACAGATCAGGAAAACAGGGACTAAAGCGAATATACCAAAGAAAACGAATAGCCAATCTAACAATGACCATATGGACTGGTATTTATATAAAATCAGGCATTTAGTTGAAAATATGTTTTGTAGATTAAAGCAATTTAGAGGAATAGCTACTCGATATGACAAGCTCAAAAGAAATTATCAAAGTTCTGTTGCTTTAGCCTGTATATTTTTATGGCTACCTTTATAGGGTTAATTATGAACAGTAAATGTCAACAGACCCTAGTCATATTTTATAACAAGAAAAAATAAACCATGGCTTTTGGGTTTATGAATAGACTCAATAATGCCCCCCAATTACTCATTGATCGGTAAAAAAGGTAAGACAGCTTTTCGCTCTCTTCTTAGCTTAGGAATTTCTGAATTATAGCCCATAAAATCAGCAACGCCCTCTAACGCTGTCATACAGCGTTAGAGGGATAATGATCTCAAGATTGTATTGCTTGGGCTGTCTAATTTGCCGTATTAGACACCATCACCATCACCAGCCCAAACCATATCCACTTTTTTAAGCATTGCTTAATGCACTGGCTAAATCACCAGTACCCTTCAAGTCAGACACCTGTCCCTCCAAAGGCTGACTAAATTCAATACGCTGAATCTTTGCTGCCCGCTCTGCGGAGAACACTGGGATTTGACTCATCGCAAATTCAGACAGTGCGGTAATGGTTAGTGAGGGATTCACACCTAAATTCCCAGGTACAATCGAACCATCTAATACGCGTAAATTTTGATAACCAAAGACTTGACCAGTGAAGTCCACAACGCCATTCGACTTGTCATTGCCCATCGCGACACCACTCATAATATGTGCTGTCGTTGGCGTTCCCAGTAGAATTTCAGTAAGTGCAGAACCAGGTTCTCCACCTAACTTTTGTGCAATCATTTTAGTGGCTTCTTCAGCCGCAGGGAATGAAACGGTGAGTGGCGTGTCCCCTTCTTTTTGCACAGCAGTGATACTATTTTTGAACAGTCGATACCACTTTCTACGCCATTCAAAATGAATGAATGCTTCAGACTTTTGCATCACCAATAAAATGATAGAGTCTTTGGCTTTACCCTTATAACGCAGTACTTTAAAGGTTTTTAAGGGATGTAACAGTGTATTGAACACAAACTTCATAAAGCGCATAAAGCCCTGACCGGTCACCATCGGCACGTATGGAATATAAATCCATGAAGCATCCGCACCTTCAGGGAACCGTGTGACCTCAATATTGGTATCTGCATCGACCGAAATAAAAGAGCTGATTGCTACCCCATCATCCAGTTTTTTATCTGTGTTGTTCACTGTGGTCAGAGTTTCCGAGTTCGTCCGAACTTCCTGTCCCAGCAATGAAGAAATATTGGGTAAAGTCTTATACTGATCCCGCATTTTTAACAACATCGGTACCGTACCCATCACCCCTGCAGATAACACTACCCCACGACTGCGCAAACTATATTGACGAACATTCTTACCTAAAGTTTCTTTGATAATGATTTCATAGCCTTCACCACCATCCTCACTCAATGGCATAATTTTGAGGACTTCAGAACTTGGACGAATTTCTACCCCATTACGTTCAGCAAAATACAGGTAATTCTTCATGAGGGTGTTTTTGGCATTATTACGACAGCCCAACATACAACTGCCACAATAAATACAGGAGTTACGATCTGGTCCATCTCCATTGAAATACGGATCTTTCGCTAATTGTCCTTCTTGACCAGCTACTTGCGAAAAGAAGACCCCCGTATTCACCGTTTTAAATGAATTTGCATATCCAATTTCACTCGCAACTTCTTTTAACGTGTCGTCTGCAATATTGGTATAAGTATTATTCGCTGTACCCAACATACGTTGAGCGAGACCATAAAACGGCTTTAAGGTGTCTTTCCAGTCTTTACGAATCTTGGTCCATGCCTCCGACTCAAAAACTGCATCAGGTGGAATTAAATGTACATTGGCATAAATTTGTGAGCCCCCACCAACGCCCACCCCATGCAAAATGGTGGTTTTACTGGTGAAAGTAAATTGCATCGTACCTCTGAATCCCAGTTCAGGTCGCCACAAATAGTTTTTTGTGTCTAAATTGGTGGTTGGAAAATCCTTGTCTTCACGGCGTAAGCCTTTCTCCAAAATCAGGACTTTATAGCCTTTTTCACTGAGGCGTAAAGCACTGACCGATCCACCAAAGCCTGAGCCAATCACGATTTGATCATAATCAAAATCTTTATTATTCATACTATTAACTCCTTTAATAGTTTTATTTTTCTGTTTTTAAATACACTAATTCCTTCACTTCAAAATATCCATCTTGAAGTGAAAAGTGATGTTGAGGTTTTAAAATTTAAGCGCTTATGACTTCATGCGAATCAATAAATTCAACAGCCAATTGGCAAATTTTCCATACGGTGGCGCGAGAAACTTCAAACTCGAAAAACCCGCCTGATAAAATACAGGGCGCATTTTAGAAAAAGTCAAAAAGCCTTCATAACCATGATAGTGCCCCATCCCGCTGGCACCGACTCCACCAAAGGGTAAGTCATGCTGCCCGACATGAAATAAGGCATCATTGACCGAAACCCCGCCCGACATAACTCTGCTGATATAAAAATCGATTAAACTTTTGTTATTACTAAATGGATAAAAAGCCAATGGACGATCACGCTGCACAATATAGTCTACTACCTCTTCAGGCTTTTGGTAGGTTTTGACCATCAAGATCGGACCAAAGGTTTCACGCGTATCAATTTCCATCTCATCATTACTGTTCAATACCAAAGTCAGTGGAAATTTTCGTGTCGCAGCATCTGGTTCTTGCTGATTTAAATTAATCAAACTGGCCCCTTTGGCTTCAGCATCTGCCAAGCTATGCACTAAGCGCTGAAATGCACGCTCATCAATCACAGAAGTATAATCTTTGCTATGAATATCAGGCACATGTTCCTGAACCCACGCTGCCGCGGCTTGAATAAAAGCTTGTAACTTCGACTCATGTACAAATAAATAATCGACATTGGTACAAATTTGCCCCGCATTAAACTGTTTCACAAACATAATGCGTTCTACAGCTTTCTCAATAGGGTATTCAGGATCAATCACCGCAGGAGATTTACCACCCAACTCCAAAGTCACTGGCGTCAAGTTCTGTGCTGCAGCAGCCATGACTTTACGCCCTGTCGCACCAGAGCCAGTAAACATCAGGTGGTCAAACGGCAATTTTGAAAATGCGATGCCTACTTCACCAGTCTCATCGAAAATCTGTAATTTTTCCGCTTTAAAGTATTTGGGACTTAACTCAATCAGTAATTCAGCCAAATGTCTTGAATTTTCAGACATTTTAACCATAGCGGTATTTCCCGCAGCAAACACAGCAGATAATTGCGAGAACATCAAATTGATGGGGAAATTCCACGGCACAATAATTCCAATCACCCCCAGCGGCTGCGGAATCACACGGTTTTTTGCACCAAAATACAGGCTATGATCGACATGTCGTTTTTGTACTTTGGTCCAGTGTTTCAAGTGTTTGATGCTGCCGTTTATGTCATCCGTGACAGTTATAATTTCTGCTAATAAGGTTTCATGGCGTGAACGATTTCCATAATCACGATTCAAGGCGTCAATAATTGCTTCACGGTGATTGTTAATCAATGCTTTTAAATTCAGTAAATGTTGCTTGCGTTGTTCAATCGTTTCAATGCCTTGCTGATGAAAGCTTTTGCGCTGTAATTGAAAACAATCGTGCAATGTCTGTTCTATCACTGTTTGCTCGATATGAGACTGAACCGTAAGTTGCATATGCTTTTCCTTTCACGGCTAAAAATGGTGATTCAATACTTCTTTTCTATGTTGGTTGAGATAATCTCTTATCCTACTTTAACAAATGACTTGAATTATGCTTGACTTTTTAGGACACTAAATTGATCTTTTAGGACAACACGGAATGTTGTAATGGGAAGTTATATTCGTGCAGCCAGCCTCGGCGGTTTTGAAGACTTAGTCCGTAGTTATGGCATAAACCCTATAGGAATCTTGAAAGAGATCGGGATTTTACCTGCTTTACTCCGCGATCCAGATTCATTTATTCATTATGATCATTATTTAAATTTATTGGAAAAAGCGGCCTTAGCCTGTCAGGATGACTGCTTCGGTTTAAAACTCGGCGCACTCCAAAATATTAGCACAATCGGTTTGATTGGCGTCTATATGTCCCGACAAACGAGCATACTTGAAGCCTTAAGCGTGGCGCAAAAGTATGTCTATTTACATGCTGAAGGCGTTGTCTTTCACGTCTCGCAACATAATGCTCTGTTCTGTAAGCTGAACTTTGTGCGTTTAAGTGAATACAACACCGATGTACCACAAAAATCACAACTGGCCATTTGCCTTGTCGCGAATATTTTAAAAGATTTGATTGGCCCACAGTGGCATGCAGAAAAAATTTGCTTCAAGCAAAAAGCACCACAAAAAGGAGCTCAAACTTTCCAAGCACATTTTTCCTGTCCAGTGGAATTTGAAACCGATGAGGATGCGCTTTATTTTCCCGCAAGCTTTTTAAGCTATAAACCCTATAATTTTAATGAAGATGCCATTAATCAACTAATCGTACAGCAGCTTGAAACACAAAGCAGCACCAAAACTGAAGACAATACCGCACTGATAGAGAGTTCAGTCCGCATGCTGATGGCGACAGGAGACTGCAGCATTGAAAATATCGCACTCTGTATGGGAATGCATCCGAAAAAGCTTCAGCGCGCTTTAAAAATGCAAGGAACAACCTATCGAGATATACTCGAAAATGTCCGAAAAAAAGAAGCGCTTCGTATGCTTGATGCAGGCAATGTGAATTTGACAGATATTGCTCTACAGTTGGGCTATGCAGAATTATCTATTTTCAGTCGCAACTTTAAAAGCTGGTTTGGCGTTCCTCCAACCGAGTTAAGAGACAAAAGTCGAAGCCATATTGTATGACTTCTGGTTTTGCTACTTCGTTAAATAAAAAGTACCCAACGAATTCAAGCATATAGTTTAAATCCATTGAATGTCACTCTAATCAATACAGACTCAATTGATTATTTCGGGAAAACAAAGGATGCGACCAAACGTGCCCCCCAACCTTTCGGGCTGCCGTCAGTATCATCAACCCAATATCGAGCACCACCGCCCACACTAATGGCCTGACCATTTAGGCGAATCACTTTGGTCACAGTCAAGTTGACAGGAACTGTGGCTTCTTCTGCATTCCAGTCATATGTCGTTTCAGTATTCAATGCCACCGTCGTACTATTTGGATAAGTGTAACTAGGGTCTGTTGACATTTACTGTTCATAATTAACCCTATAAAGGTAGCCATAAAAATATACAGGCTAAAGCAACAGAACTTTGATAATTTCTTCTTTTGAGCTTGTCATATCGAGTAGCTATTCCTCTAAATTGCTTTAATCTACAAAACATATTTTCAACTAAATGCCTGATTTTATATAAATACCAGTCCATATGGTCATTGTTCGATTGGCTATTTGT
>NZ_JACASN010000059.1:0-6157 GCF_013390985.1 Acinetobacter sp. Swhac1
GAGCTAGAAATGAAAATACGAATGGTTTAATCCGGCAATATCTGCCAAAATCATCATCGTTTGATGACGTGTCAAACGAACAAATAGAGCAGATAGAATTTGCACTCAACCATCGTCCTAGAAAAACCCTAGGTTGGTATACACCGAGTGAAGTTATGTCTGGTTTTTATACTGTTGCACTTGCCGCTTGAATCCGCCCTTTACAAGAGGTTATCATTGGTAAAGTTTCACTTGAGAGTGTGATTTATAGTGATGGATGGCGTGGCTATAATGGTCTTGTTGATGTGGGTTATTCAAAGCATTTTAGGGTAAATCACGGAGCAAATGAGTTTGCTAGAGGACAATGCCATATAAATGGAATAGAATCATTTTGGAGCTTTTGTAAAAGAAGGCTAGCAAAGTTTAACGGCATATCAAAAGAGTACTTTGATTATCATCTTAAAGAAACTGAATGGCGTTGGATGAGGGAACCTAATGAGTTAGCAACTGAGCTGTGGAACCTCATTAGGTAAAATTAAGTGTAAATCTGCTAGTCTAGAGCCATTAATAAATAAGAGTATCCATGTCTACCCTCAACTTTACTTATTTTCAGATAGCAACCAATCGAGAGCACTCATTTTTACAATACCATTATAATTCGCTTCAGTCCCTATGGTGTCTAAGGTAAGCAAATACTTGGGATACGAATCAGAAATTTTCTGTAATGGACGTAACTCTCGGCTGAGTGTCTCCTCATTGAGCGTTTCTAATGCCACCTGATAATAAGTTAAATTCTGTAAAGTATCGACAGCAACAAAATCGATTTCATATTCATCAACCCGCCCTACATAGACCGTATAACCTCGTCTGACAAGCTCAAGATAAATCACATTTTCTAAGATATGACCTTGATCAGCATTAGCATCAGGCAACATAATCCGGCGCAATCCGACATCAACTAAATAGTATTTTTCAGAGGATTGTAATAACTCACGCCCGCGTACTTTAAATTGTGCGGCACTATAAAATAACAAACTGTCCTGTAAGCCCTGAATATAGCGTTTTACTGTTTCAAATGAAATCTTAACCCCACTTGAAACAAAGGTATTTTTAATTTTATTGATGGAAATGGGTGAGCCTGTCACGCTTGCCAAATATCTTGCGACACGCTCGAGAGAGTTAATATCGGCCGTATTCAAACGGGGAATAACATCTTTAAACATTACACTGGCATAGACCGCTTGCAAGTAATCATAGGTTTCCTGCTGGCTGGTCATGGCAAGCGTATAGGGGAAACTACTGCGCGTGTACATGGCATACAAATCACGATTGGATAATTGTTGGATGATCGGATTATTTTCAATATGCCACTGTTTAAACTCTTGGAATGACAAGGGTAAAACATGTTGCTCGATATAGCGTCCTGTGAGTAACGTCGCAAGTTCTCCACTTAGAAAGAATGCATTTGAACCTGTAATATATAAATCGATATAATCCCGAACATATAAAGAGTCGACTACTTTCTCAAAATTTTTAACATGTTGTATTTCATCTAAAAAAACATAGTTTTTTTTACTTTTATCAACTTTGGACAATACATAATCATGTAGTTTACGGTAATCGGTGAGTTCTTCAAATTCCATAAATTCGAAGTTGATGGCAATGATGTTTTCGGCTTGTACACCCTGTGCTTTTAGGTCTTGTTGAAACATCGCCAATAAGGTGGATTTTCCAGAGCGACGCACACCTGAAAGTACTTTAATGACATCACGGTCTTGCCATGTATTCAGAAATTTTAAGTAACCATCACGTCGAATATTAGCGCTTCTCATTATTTACACTTAGAATCTAAAGTTTTAATAAATTCTATCAAATTTTAGAATACATGTGTGAATATACTTAATTTTAATAAAAGTTTAAAGGTTAAGTGAAACATTCAAATCTGCTGTTGAAGTATACGGATAGTAAATGTAATAAAAATCTAGATTCTATCTTTTTTGATTATTTTCCATGTCATGTTATGTCATTGATGCTGCGACTTAACTGCTATATAAATTAAGTGAAAAGTAAAAGGAATTAATATGTTAACTAGAGTGGAACTCATTTTTGTTGTGCTGATGGTCTCAGCCTTAATCCTAATTGCTTATGAAATGCTAAAAGGTTTATTTTAGAGCATCTATACAATTTTTGATCAAAAAAAGCCCACAGAGGGAATCTATGGGCGAAACTAAGGACCTTGACGGTCATTCAGAAACTACAGCTAGTTTCTGGTTGTGATTCTGGACTGAATTAAAAATAACCATATTGGCTGAATGTATCAAAAGTTAAATCATGTGATTAATCATTGATACATCTGCAAAAATGAGCTCATCGCTCTGTTGATTAATACAGTAATTCACCAAACAAATCCGCTCTAATCTCTTCCAGACTCAGATCTGATTTCATTCTATTACAGATGGGATGAACCAGCAGACCATTCTCTAGAACACCTTGCCCACCTACGGCTTTGGCAATCCGATGATCCGATTCAGTAGAATCAAGATAGATCAATCCATCACAAATGAGGCAAAAGTTATGATTACCCACCAGAAAATTGTGCTTAAGCAGACTCTTGGTTAATGCCGAAAAGGCCTTGGGCTTTGACCGAGAAATTGGACTAATCGACTCCACATATCCCACCACATGCTTGACGACTGCATCATCATAACCACCCAAAAATCTTTCGACATAAAACTCGTTAAAGTTTATGTACTTGAAGGCCTTAGACATGGACAGAATAAAGGTATTCAGGCATTCCTCATCATCAAAATCAACCTCCATTTCCAAGCTTAAGCAAATAAAGGCTTTATAGACAATTTGTAGCCGATCATAGCCCTTGATACCACTGCCGAACTTGCCGACCGTTTCGGTGGTCGCCACGGGGAAATTGGCGATCAAGAACTCAATACTACGGCGTACCCGGGTGAAGTCCTTGAAACTAATCTTTCGATGATGAATCTGCATGCGGCTTTCATGAATTTCATACACAATTGAAAACCATGCAAGAAAAGAAGTAATCTGAAAACGCTGATCCTTATAAAAATATAAGTATGGATGTAAGCCCAAACTCGGAACCCCAGCATTTTTTACAGGCGTCGCTATTCTGCAAAGAATGGTCAACAGATGCGACATTAGGTTTTCAACGCGCTCCCCCTGATTCAGACTCATAATATTATGAATCTGATCACCCGCAATGATATTCATCAGCTCATTGACCAGGCCAATTTTTTTGCCATGACTCATTTCATTGTCTAATAAAATGGTCGAAAAAAGTAACTGGTGGATCCTCTCCCCTAACTCAATCAACTCATTTAAACGTGTATATTGGAGCTCTTCTAGGTTAGATTTATTGTCATTGATATAACAACAGGCATAGATCGCATAATACGCGTCACTACCGCGATTTCTTAGGTGATATTCCTCATATTTATCTAAACGTTTAGTATCTGAGTTAATAGATTGAAATACCCGTCGCGCATCTTCCGGAGTCCCCAGTACCTGCCTGAAACTGATTTTAATATCTTCTAACTTCGACTTTTTTTCTGCAAATTCAGCATCAGTGCAAATTCTTTGAAAATCAGCGAGATCTCCTAAATAATTGCGGAGGTAACGAATATCTTGTTTTTGTGGATCATTGAAATTAGGTGCTTGAGTGACTTGCTCATCCGCAAAATATCTATTAATCCACGCATAGATACAGGAAAGACGATGTGCTCCATCAATAATGTAAATATTGCTGTGTATATCTTTCCAATACAAAATGCATAAATTGATGTTTTGATCTTCTGTGCAATCCTCAATAAAGTTTGCAATTTCTTGCACGCTCCAATATTCCGTAGAACGCTGGTTATCCGCTTTAAATAAACATTTGATGATTGGATGCTTTTCAAAATCAGTCAGTGCCACTTCAAAATTGTCACGCTGCATTGAAGGTGACATTTCTTCTGGCAACATGACTTTACGCTGAATAATATTGGTCAATAGTCGTGTAGAACCCATTTCTTATTTTCTCCAGGCAACACTTTCCTACTTTCGCTCAAGTACGAAATTTGAAAATGTATATAGTTCGATTTGGTTAAAGCTGTGAATTAAATGACCGTCAATATCCAGTCAGCGCTAACAAAAGAGACCTAAGAGAAATGGGGGGATTAGAGAACGTAATAAATCATAAAAAAGCCCCGATTGGAGAAAAGGGGCTTTAAAGATTGTATTATACCATTGAAAAATAAAGAAAAAATATAAGAATTTCGTATAAGGTGTATTATGTTAATTTTAGGAAGTCTTTAGAGTTGGCCTTCAAGTAACTGACCTATTTCTAACCTGGTATAGCCACGTTCTTTAAAGATCAAAATAATTGCTTTTTTATAATCTTCAGAAGTAGAAGTCTTATACTTAGTTATCAGTTGATTCTCAGAATTCAGCTCAAGATCATTTTTGATGGTCAATACTTCGCTAGAGATCTTGTTAAAGATATTTAGGTTAAACATACAGGCACTCGTCATCCGTATTATAGCGGCCCGACTATAACGAATACCTGTCTTAGCTACGCTAGACACCCTTAGCCGCAAGGATTACAAATTAAGAAAAATTCTGCAAGTTTCTGCCTATTGAAAGAATAAATAATATCTCCCAAATGCCATCCATTTAACATAATGGTTGTTATGCGAAGTCGACTTGTAATGCAATTTGCATTACAATATTCCTAGTACATTAAATACTTGGGAAATATGATGGCTACTGTTAACTTCAGGATCGATGAAGCCCTTAAAGAAAAATCTTATTCAATCCTTAAAGAGCAAGGTATTGCACCTACTGATTTCTTCACTAGTATTCTTGAGTATGTTGCTACGACTGGGAAACTGCCTGTCAAAAAAGCTTTGCTTTCGGAAGAAGATGAAGAATTATTAGCTCTTGTCCGTAAGCGCATTAATGATCCTAAAGAGATGTTTGAGGAAGTCACATTAGATGACTTATAAGCTTTTACGTCACAAGGACTTTACAGCAGAATGGGAAAAACTCCCTGTTGCTATACGAGATCAATTTAAAAAGAAACTAGCCAAAGTCATAGAGCAGCCACATATTCCAAAGAATATGCTTAGAGGCGATCTTGCAGGTTGCTATAAAATCAAATTATTAAAAGCTGGTGTCCGACTTGTCTATCAAGTTAAAGATGATCAGGTAGTTATCCTGCTCATTACCGTCGGAAAACGAGCTGATAGCATAGTTTATGACGAAGCGAAAAAGCGAATTAAAGACTAAAAATGGGAGCTTATAGCTCCCATTTTTGCCTTCGTATAAGGTGTATTATGTTAATTTTAGGAAAGGCTCTAGACTAGCAGAATGATTATGTTAGTCTAGAGCCATATAATTAACATTATTGAAGTATTTTACATGGCAATTTTTCGACATTCTTCTGCACACTGACGGCAAGCCTCAGCACATTTTTTACAATAATCATGTGAATGTTTTTCACACTCTTCCGCACAATATTCACAGATCTTAGCACAAAGCTCACAAATCTCTTTGAGGAAAGGTGAGTTATGTTGTTGCATACGCACACATAACTGACAAATATCTGCACATTCTAGACAACGTTGAATACATTCACGCATCATCTCTAAATCTTTTTCTTTTAAACAAGAAGTTGCACATTCAGTACAAATAAGTGAACAGTTTGTACATGCAGAAATACACTTTGAAAATTCCGTATTAATCATTTTTTACTCTCAACTTATATAATCAAAGAAATAATTAAAACATAATTTTTTTCTACTAATTATTTTAAATTATTAGTAAATGTAATACATAATGCTCTGTACACGACAAATTTCACAGAACCCTTATCCTATCAGGATTCTGCTTTCTTAAAATTGCCAAAATTTCCTTAAACTCTTCTTTTTTCCCAAAACCAATTAAACGCTGAATCGCCATTTGAACATAGTCTAAACCATAGCGAAATAAACTCATTGAGAGTCGTCCATGCTTCTTTATTTTTATCGCTTTTTTTTGATTATGTTGCCATTCACCCGTTAAGTAACACCAACAGAAGCTTATAGCTAACACCGCAATCAATTTTTTCACTCGTCTAGGGTCTGTCAAGCGCGTATTTTCAAGATTAAACCCGCGTCCTTTGAGACAA